>RDXM01000117.1 GCA_004292595.1 Candidatus Kapaibacterium sp.
GGGTGCGACCGTTTTGAAGCAAGCGGGCTTAAAATAAATCAATGTTGCACTTTATCCTTGTAAAGTATTATGCAAGAATATCTTATTGTCATTGAAAATGCTGGTGCGAATTTTTGTGCCTATTCTCCAGATGTACAGGGGTGCATTGCCACTGGCGCGAGTATTGAAGAAGTTACCCAAAATATGCGCGAAGCATTAGAATTTCATCTTGAATCCATTATCGAAGACAATGAAGAACTGCCGATAGCGCAAGGTTTGAAGTATTATCTGAGCCAAAAAGAGCAAATTTCCTCGCCGAGTGCTTATTTAACAAATATACGAGTCAATATCCCACAAGCCGCTTGACATCAGGCATTGAAGCAATGTGAACAATGAAATTGTAATATCTTAAACGTAGAATTTCCATCGTTAGACAATATCGTTCGATAATGAATACTCCGCAAAAACTCGTCGTAAAAGTTGGTACAAACGTCCTATCGCTCGACAATGGATTGCTCGACCTTTCAGTAATGGAGCAGCTTGTAGCAGATATTGCCGCGCTTCGCGCTTCGGGTGTGCAAGTTGTCTTGGTTTCGTCGGGAGCGGTGGGTTCGGGGCGAGCGGTAGTTAAATTGCCAGAGAAAACCCCGACCGTTACGGCGCGTCAAGTCTTGGCGGCAGTTGGGCAGGTACGCCTGATGAAAACGTATTCAAGCCTTTTTGAAAAGCATGGGCTGTTGTGCGCACAGGTTTTGGTAACGAAGGAGGATTTTCGCGGTCGGCAGCATTATTTGAATATGCAAAATTGCTTGGAAGGGCTGCTCACGCAAGGAATTGTGCCGATTGTGAATGAAAATGATGTCGTTTCGGTGACGGAGCTGATGTTTACCGACAACGACGAACTTTCTGGTTTAATTGCCTCCATGCTGCAAGCAAACGCGCTCGTCATTCTCACCAATGTTGATGGCGTGTATGATGGTAACCCTTCTAATCCCGCATCAAAGCTCATCTCCACGATTGATACGCGCAAACTCAAACTTGATTTTATTGCACCAGAAAAATCATCCTTCGGACGCGGCGGAATGCTCACAAAAGCGGGAATAGCGCATAAACTCTCGCTTGTGGGGATTAGCGTCAAAATTGCGAATGGAAAAAAGCCACATATTTTGTCGGCAATCGCTCGTGGTGAAGCCGTTGGAACAACGTTTATTCCGCACAAGCAAGCCTCTGGCGCGAAACGCTGGATAGCGCACACCGAAGGCTTTGAGAAAGGAACAGTTGTTGTGAATGAAGGTGCTGCTCAAGTGCTACTTTCCCAAGAAAAAGCTGCAAGCGTCCTACCAGTGGGCATTACAGCGATTGAGGGAGAATTTCAAAAAGGTGATATTGTGAAAATTAGTAGCCAAGACGGTGTTTCGCTCGGCTACGGCATGGCGCAATACGATTCTGCCTTAGCAAAAGAGCGCGTTGGTAAATCAGGTCAGAAGCCGCTTATTCACTATGATTACTTGTTTTTGAAACAATAAACTCATGCAAACAATTTACTACCGAACTTCAACGACACCACCACCATTGTAAAAACGCGCCTCAGGATTTGTCGGCTCATAAAGCGGTTTCTGCACAATTTTTTGCGAAATATTTGCGGCGGCTTTCTGCCCTGCACCTGCCGTCAATGCTTGCGTGATGCCATTTGCAACGTCTTTCGATTGTGTCCGAATCACCGCTTTTGCATTCGCGCCTTGCATTGCAGGAATAAGCGTTTTCACAAGTGGTGATGCGCCTTGCAGCACGACTGCTGATTGCAGCGTTCCATTTTGTGCGGCTTCTTGCACCTTCACCGACATAATTGGCGATTCAAATTTATTATTCGCAACGTCATCAATGGAAAGACGAATGGCGATGTCCTCCGCAGAAACAGGTGGATTCTGGCGAAAATCAACAACGTACTTTTCAGGATAATTCGCACCGCCAGTAGCAGAGCCAAGTGTAGCCACTTCCAAACCGTTGCTTTGCGAAACATCCAAATCCCATTGCTTCAAGCCCTGCCCCGCCGCTATTTGCAGACCAATTTGCAAGCCAGGCGGCGTTACAATCCGCTTCTCGCCTTGAATCTGCACCGCATCAAGAATTGCCGCCTCATTTGAACTAAACTCTACACGGCGCATATCTACTTCATTTCCTTTTGCCTCCGCGCCCGTTGCAACGCGGCTTGTCGTCGTAATGCGGTTCGCGTTGATGCGCCAATTGTCCTGCAAATAGTTCGAGACCGCCTGCGCACGCCGTGCTGCCAAAGCATCCGCCATAAAGCTACCATCTTGCTCTTTTTCCGTCGCAACGCCCGTCAGCGTAATTTTCGCATTCGGATTTGCTTGCAAACGCTTTCCAACAATATTCAGCAGTTGATAATACGCATTCAAAGGATTTTTTTGAATAGCTGCCAGCGTGGAAGGCGCGTCAATACTGAACTTGGAGGCATCCGACGCAACCACCGTTTTATAGCGCACGGGGAAGACGCTGGAATTTTCATTAAAAAAGAACATCGGCAATAGCTCAATCGCTTGTTTGTACGCCACTTTCTGCACCGTTAGCTCAAATTGGTCTAACGACAATTTTGCCGCAATCGCACCACCAATATTTTGCTTTGCGCTGTCTGCTGGCGAGCCATCTTCATCATCAAAAAAGACAGGGCGCACATTATTGATTTTTGCGTCAAGCTGTTTCTTTTTTGCCTCCTTCGCATCCGCCAACGCCAGCGCAGTTGCTTCTTTGGCAATGCGAATGCTATCCTGATATTTTTCCTCAACTTCTTGTGCGGTGAGGTCGGTGGTTCTATTCGGCGAAAAGCGCAAGGACAAGCCCGCACGAACCGAGTTAATGCGCCAATTCACCCCGCTTACAGGGGAATTGAGCGCGTAGGTGTAAAATGCTTCCAACGTTGGCAAGATAGTGCCGGCGCGGGTTACAGGCAATTCGTAGGAAATGCCGCCCACAAGCGCGAGTTGTAAGGGACTCATATTCGGGATATTTCCCGTTTGCTCATTGCGGCTTGTTTTGTCATTTTCAAACACGATATTATTTGGCGAAAGAATGCGCTCTTCGTAGGAAAACGAGCGTTGAAGCCATGTTCCCGCTTGAATCCCCGCATACAATGAAAGCCATTTCACCAGACGCAAGGTTACAAGCGGCTCAAGACTAATGGTTGAAAGCTGAGGATTGAAGCGGTGTTCAATGTTTGCTTTGATGATATTGCTTCCACCAGCGCCGCGAATATCCACATCCGTATTCGCTCGCAAATTTGCCCCAAGACCGCTCACATACTGCGCTCGTGCAGCAAAACCGAAGGTCGCGCTTTCACCTAATTTGACAAGCGGAAATTCCGCCAACGCGCCAGCGTACCAGCCCTGCGAGGTCGTATTTTGGTAATCTCTATCGCAGCAGCTTGGCAAGCCCTCCAACTTCGTAAAGCCTACCTGATGCTGATTCCACATATAGCCGCCATACACGCCATAGCGAATGGCTTTGGGGTCGGGAGATTGAGCATTGGTGCGGCTTACAAAGGAAAACAGACACAATAAAATACAAAGAGATTGTATCGCCATTAGTGGCACAAACATTCTTGTCTGTGGTATCCACCCAAAACTCGCACGAATACTCACAGACAAGAATGTCTGTGCTACTGCACATTGCTTTTTACCAATAAAAATCATTTAAGGACTCCGATTCGTTGTTGAAGTTGTTCGCGTGGTGTTTGAAGAATGAGCGTGTAGATTCCGTCTGGTAAGCCCGTCACATCGAGTGTTTCGGCATATTCGCCAGAAGATTTCGCGCCATCAAAATAGGTGCGGACGCGCTGTCCAAGAACGTTCACCAAATACATTTCTGTTTGCGCGGTTTCCAAGAGTGTAAATTTCACCGACACGTGATGTGATGCTGGATTCGGGGCAACCGCAGTCAAAGAATTTGCATTCCCAATTTTGATAAGCCGCGTTCCGCCCGCAGAGCAGCTTACAAACGC
The DNA here is from genome assembly GCA_004292595.1 of Candidatus Kapaibacterium sp. Taxonomy (GTDB): domain Bacteria; phylum Bacteroidota; class Ignavibacteria; order Kapaibacteriales; family UBA4661; genus PH2015. The sequence goes on from RDXM01000117.1 coordinate 3,995, forward strand.
AACCGAACTATCCACAACGCTTTGGAGGATGCGGTTTTCCGTGCCATCGTTCCATTGAAAATTGAGAAATTCTACCACCGTCGACGTAGCATTGCCCAAAAGAGCAATCGCTGGTATTTCCGCCAGAACACCAGTTTTCATGCCGCTTGTACGGGGAATATCGCGGAGTTCAATCGTTTTTCCGCCATTGCCCAAAAAGACGTTGTTCGACAAATCTTGCGGGAACGTCAGTGTTGGTGCGGCTGCCAGCACCGTTTCATTGCGAATTTTCAAAAGCGCGTTGAAAGTTTGTGCTTTGTTGCGATTGCGCAAGGTGTCGAGATTGCGCGATTCCGTCAGCACAACGCTGATTTTAAGCGTGTCTCCAGCCGTCGCATTGCTGCGGTCGGTGCGCACGGCGACTTTCGTAAAAATGGCGGTGGAATCAGGTTCTATGCCTTCTCCAATAATTTGTACGCGGTGCGTATCTAGCGGAGAAACAAGCACCAAAATTCCACGAATATCGTTGGAAAGGCGCGTTGGCTTGAAATCAAACGTGATAAATTCTGTAACATTCGTGCGCAAATCAAGCGGAAACTGGTCTTGCCGCAAGGAAAATGCGGCATCGCTGCCCGCTTGCCAGAAAGCGCGTGAAATGGCGGTGCGAGCCGAAACGCTCCGAATCGTGAATACGCCGCGCTGCGTTTGCCCCACAAAGCCGCTTACTTGCACGGGTTCGGGGGAATTGCGAATGCGTTGCGAACTGCGTACCGTTTCAAAACTCCAAACGGACGACCACTCGCTGGAAGCAGTGAGCGAGCGCGATTTCACTCGCCAATAGTAGGTTGTGTTATTGAGTAAATCTCCTGTCGGTGAAAACGCGCTTGAACGCAAGTTGCGCTGTTCAAAATCAATGCTGCGGAAACTGCTATCGCGCGAGATTTGAAGTTCATACCCAAGTGCTTCGAGGACATTCCGCCACTGCAAAACCGTTGTTACAGGCGTATTGATGCGCCCATTGAACGGTGAAATCGGCACTGGTGCGGCAAGAAGCGGTACGCCGCTTCCCACAAGCGCAATGCGTTCATTGCCAACACTTGTTTCAATAACAAGCGCGGCTCTCGCAAAACCAAGCGTTTGCGGTACAAAGCCAATGTTAAGCGCAACCGATTCGCCCACATTCACACGCTGCCCTTGTGCGGGAATTGCCTCAGAACGCAGGAAGAATGCGCCTTCTGGCTCAATACGAATACGTTGAATCGTAACGGGAAGATTGCCCGCGTTCGTGATGCCAAGCGTTGCACGAGTTTCCTGACCAACGCTGGAAGAGCCAAATTCCAAAAGCTGCGTACTTGCGCGGAGAATCGCTTGCAAGCCAGTTCCCACGAGGCGTACAGCGTATATGGTATCAAACGCTCCTTCGCGCACACGAAGTTGCAGTTGTCCTTCAATTTCACCAATCGTGCGCGGAATAAATGTGATGGGAAGCCGCACACTTGCTTGTGCTTGAAGCTCTTGCGATGTGGTGATATTTGCCAATACGCGAAAGCCGCCAAAGCGCGTCGTATCTTGCTGCACAAGCTGCGCGGAAACCGTTCCTTTCGCAACGCCTGTATTCGTGATGCGCAGCGTGTCTCGCCCAATCGTGCCGACATTTACGCCGCCAAAATTTAGGCTTTGCGGCTCGAAAGCAAGCACAGGACGATTGATGCCAAAGCCCACAAGCGCGACGGTCGAAGAAGCAAAAGCAGTAGAAAGTTGCAAGAGACTGGTGAAATTACCGTCGCGGTTAGTCTGCAAGCGAACAGTGATGGTAGCTTGCGTACCAGTGAGTGCGTTGGGTTGAAGCTGGATTTGTTGTTGATTGCGCTGAGAGCCATACTCCAACACCGTACCCGTCGGAGCAGTAATGGTCAGGGCTTCAAGCAAATATTCTGCCGAAACAGTGAGCGTCCGCGCAACAACTTCATTCACAGAAATGCGCCCAAAGTCCAGCGATTCAGTATTGGTGCGGATTTGCGGGGTAAAGCCGCCATTTTTTGTTGTAAGAATTTTTCCATACACCCCACCAATAAAGGCTTGCACAGGGCTTGCAAAGCCAATCGTGAGCAAATCATCGGTTGTGCCAGATTCTTGATTTTCCCACGTCGCACCGCCATTTTTCGTTGCAAGAATTGTCCCGCCCTGCCCCACAGCGTAGCATACTTGCGGGTTGAGAGCAAAAACACTGTACAAAATATCGTCGCTGGGCGCGAGCTGTCGTCGCCACGTCGTGCCGCCATCGCTGGTTGCAAGAATCATCGCGGATTCAAACGTTCCACCGACGGCAAAACCTTGCAACGGATTTACAAAATGCACGGCATGAAGCGTGATGCGGGTTGTGCTGCGCTGCGCTGTCCATATGCTGCCGCCGTTAGTTGTTTTTAAAATCACGCCACCTTCACCAACAACCCAGCCAATTTGGTCATTGATGAAGAACACGCCATTTAATGCGACATCTGGCGTACCGACTACGCCAGTTCTCGGCGTTTGGAGTGTCCAGGTGCGCCCTGCGTTGGTGGTTTTGTAAATAACATTTGGACCAGCATCAGAGCCGAAACCATGCTTCAAACCTACAATCCAGCCCGTTTGCTCATTGATAAAATGAATGCCGAGCAGACTATCACTGCGTCGTGGCTCGGTGAGCGAAAGTGCTTGCCACGTTTTTCCGCCATCTTCCGTTTTTCCAACGCGGCTGTAGTCGCCACACGTGTAGGCAAGCCCTTTGCGCGGCGAAGAAAGGTAGTAATACAACTGCGCTGTTCGTGGTGCAATCGCCGTATCTGGCTGAACGTAGCCAACGTCCCAGTTCGCACCGCCATTCGATGAGCCGCCCATCACATAATCACCCGAAAAGATGAGGTTTTGTGCGTCGTTCACGGCAAGTCCGTAAATGCCGCTTACGTTGTCGCTGCGCAGTTGTCGCCACGTTCTGCCGCCATCGCTTGTTTGCCAAATGATACTGAAATAGCCGTATAAATCATCTTCTTGCGAAATTCCTGTCGTAATTGCCCAGCCCTGATTTTCATTCAAGAAAAAGACATCTTGCAAAAATCCTTCCGAAACAAGCTCTGAAATTTTTGTCCACGACGTACCGCCATTGCTGGTGCGCCAGAATACAAAGTTTTCGTCAGCAGCAATACCAGTATTGTCATTGAAAAACTGAATATACTCCACATCCAGTATCGGCTCTTGTGTTGAGAGGCGTTGTTGTGTCCAGAGTATGCCACCGTTGTTTGTTGCGAAGATTTGCCCCTCTGCACCACGCGCCCAGCCACGCTGCTGGCTCACAAACTGTATTTGATATAACGAATTATCCGATTCAAGCTGCTGCGTCCATGTCGTGCCGCCATTATTGGTGCGAAAAATGCCATCGCTCCCGCACGCCCAGCCGAGTTGCGGCGTGAGAAATACAACATCCGAAATAGCATTATTCGTTGGTAATTCTTGGCGCATCCATGTCGCTCCGCCATCCTTCGTTACAGAAACAGCATTGCCTCCTGTCGCAATCCAGCCATTTTGTTCATCAAGAAAAAAGAGGTTATCGCCAATCGCGTTTTGGGAAATGGTTGTCCACGTATTGCCTCCATCCCGCGTGGTTGCTAGTCCGCCGCGCCCTCGGTCTATGAGCGCCCAACCGCGTTGGGTATTCAAAAAGAACACATCGTAAAATTCGCCCAGCAAACCGCTTTGTTTCGGTTGCCACGTCACGCCGCCGTCGCGCGTAACGACGATATTTCCTTTCTCGCCCACGGCGCAGCCCAGTTGCGGACTGGCAAAGCGGACGCTTCGGAGCAGTGTTCCGCGATAGTCATACAGCGAATCGGGATTGCTTTGAGGCAGTGGATTTTGCTGCACCCAAGGTCGGAGAGCCGATGATTGCTGGGCTGTAGCCCATTGTGGCACAATCCAACTTGCCACAAGAATGCAAAGGAGAAGATTGACCCGTTTCATACCTATCAATCCTAGAAAATGAAAAATATTTTTGTTCAATTTGCTAAATTTCTGATACACAATTCAAAGTTTTCCCGTACTGCCAAAACCACCCGTACCGCGCTCTGTGCTTGGCAGTTCTTCCACAATGCTCCATTCTACGCGCTCAAAGCGAGCAACGACGAGCTGTGCAATACGCTCGCCACGCTGCACAGTGTAGGTCGTCTGACCAAAATTTGCAAGAATAACGTGAATTTCACCACGAAAATCGCTATCAATCGTGCCGGGCGCGTTCAAGCAAAAAATACCGCTTTTCGCTGCCAAGCCGCTCCGCGAGCGCACTTGCATCTCGAAACCTTCGGGAATAGCACACGCAATGCCTGTTGGAATCATTGCCACTGCGCCTTGTGGAATGGAGATTGGTTCGGAGATTGCAGCACGAACATCCATTCCGGCTGCGCCAGAACTTGCAAAGCTCGGCAGTTCAATATCGTCAAAGCCAGATTTGGTGCGAGTTATTGGGATATTCATGTCGAAAAATACTTGTTGAAAAATTATTGAAAATATGCTGTATGAAGCTACCGAAGCGGCGTACGCACATCCACCTGAACATAGCGATTGTAGAAACGTCCTTCTGGCAAGCGATTATCGCTCAAGTTCGTAACGCCAATACCTTTGACATCGGCACCCGCAAATCCAATAAGATTTGCCACGCTTTGCGCTCGCTGTCCCGATAAACTCAGATTTGTAGCGGGATTGCCGCGCGAATCCGAATATCCGCGCACAACTACCGTCGCGCCTACTTTCAAGGTTTGCTTGATTTGCTGAATAATACGCAACGCATCAGAATTGCCCGAAAGCGGAGCATTTGTGCCGTAGGCAAACGAAAAAAGCGTGTAGGAATCAACGCGCTCATCGGGAACTTTATTGCGTAATTTATCTTCCACCGACACAAGCTGCACAGGAATTTCCGTGCGAATATCGACAATATTTGTATCCCCGCGAAGGCTGATATTTACTGGGTTTCGGGAAACTGGTTGATGTTTCGGATTCGTTACATCCCACTCTGCAAGAACCTCTCCAGCCGCATCGGGACTGGTGTTTGGAGGACGGAAAAGTTCTTGTGTTTTTTCTGTCCACCCATCGTCATTGACAAGTTGTGTGGCGAGAAGCGTGTATTTATCAGGTGTTCCAGCATTTGGAACAGTGTAGCGAATGCGCAATTTGGGTGGCTCGACGGCACGAATTCGATACTCAAAGCGCAACTCTTCCAAAACTTCGGGAGAATTGCTGCATTGTATTTCTACGCGGCGTTGTTCCTCGCTTTCCAAGATTTCATCGCCATTGATTGCGCTTGGTGTCCGCGACAGACCAACCTTCGTGAGAATGCGCTCTGGCGATATTCCCCAGATAGAAAGCAAGTACGCCCGCACTACTTCTGCACGCGATTTTGCCAATTCTTTATCGTTCTTTTCTTGCAACGCATCGGCAAATCCAGTGAGCGTAAGAACGGCGTTTGAATGAGTATTCATGCGCTGTCCAATGATATTTAATACTTGGTAGTAGATGGGCAAAATTTCCAAGTCCGCTAAATCTTCCAAGTAAAACTGTCCGCGCTGGTCTTTCTCCAAACGCTGATACCGCGCATCTAATTGGGAAGAATTTGGTCCAAAAAAGATATTATTCAGCACATAGCGTGAGCGCGACGCGAGCGTCTCTACAACCTGAATTGGCGCGGCTTCCCGACCATTTGCGGAATCGCGCAGAAAATTTTCTGTGATTGCAGAATTGCTGCGCTGCCCCGTAATGCTCACAAATACTGGCTTTGCGGGAACAGGCACAGAAACCTGATTTGATGAGCTTTCCACCGTTTTCTTTTCTGGAACAATGTTCTCCACTTTGGGGAGAGTTTGCGCAGGAGGAGGAGGATTGACATTGCTCGCAAGCCTTGTAGAATCAGGCGTTGCGGGAATAATTTCCTGTTTTTTTGCTGGAAGAGTTTCCGTGCTGGCTTCAGGCGAAGCAGGCGCGAGACGCAAGGAAAATCCACCTTTCAAGGCAATCATTGTCCAAAACCCCTGATTTTGTCCGCCATTTGCGGCTCTTGCTCTTAAAAACTCTGGCGCAATGAGGCTTCCAAGCGGCAGATGGGCAAATATTTCTGGTGCAATCAAAAGTGCAGAATTGCCAAGCGTTGCAAGAGGAATCTCGTAGCCCGCACCAATACTTGCTGTTGGCAAAAAGCCCGCAATGCCGTTGATACTGCCTTTTGCCTCATTGTATGGAAAAGTAGCCCAATTTACATTTGGCAAAGGAGGCAAAATAAATTGTTCGTATTGTTCAAAGGCACTGGCAAGCGCAATTTTTCCACCAACTCCCGCTTGCAGAAACAAGGCAGGAAGCGGTCGGAAGACGAAATATGGTTCAATATCCAACCATAAAAAAGAGGTTTGCAAATAGTATCCGACAACGCCCGGTATTGGGCGTACTCCCCCACCAAAAACAAGTGAATCTTGTTGGAAGAAAGAAGCGGAAAGCCCCGTTATTCCTAGTCTCGCGGCAATACTTGCTTGCGGAAAAATTGGTATTTCGCCGAACACACTTGCGGAAAAACCCAAACGTGGCGTAATCACATAATTTTGTGAGCAACAGGAAATACGCGAGGCATCTAGCAGCGCGAGTGCGCGAAACTGTGCGCTGTGCAAGCCCCAGAGCGCGTGACCGCTTATGCCGAAGCGCATTCCTTCTTTCAAGGACGTTTCAGAACGCAAGGAATCAAGCGGCTTCTGGGCGAATACTCCTTGAAAAATGTACAAACTGAACATCCACGCAAAAATCCCCAAACGGAGGACAGAATACCATTTCTTAGATTCGATACAATGAAACCTCAGTGGCACAAACATTCCTGTCTGTGTTTTGCACTTGAACATAGCACCAATACTCACAGACAAGAATGTCTGTGCCACTGCTGAGAGCAGAACGCGCATTAAGCGTAGCAAAGCAGAAAGATATCTCATTTTACCACCTCCACGCGGTAAGGAATACGTTCAAAAGGAGTGCGCAAGACAAGGAAATACGAGCCTGTTGGGAGTTCCGTGCAAGGAAAATCCACACGATACTCGCCAAGCGCGTAATTATGTTGGAATGTAGTCGCAATGCGCTTTCCAAGCGAATTTATGAGGTCAATTTCTATCGGCATTTCTTTTCGGACAACCACGCTAAAACTCACCGTTCCCGAAAGCGGGTTCTCCGAATGCAGGAATAATGCGGCTTTGGAGTTCTGCGCTCCGTGCAGTGCCGTTGTGAGTGATGTTCCTAGCCGCACAGAATCTGGACACGTGTTTACGCGCATTCTGAGGCTGTCTGGCGGCGAAAAAGTGTGCATATTCGGCACGACACCATCGTTTTCATCGCGCCAAATCGGGTCGGCGGCAAGAAAGAACACGGAGCTATCAAGCGCGGTATTTCGTGATGTTCCAAAATTGCGCAAACTCGCTGTCGCCAACACAGGAATTTCCGCCAAGACCGCATCACGAGCGGCATTCAGAGGACGTTCAATATCAATGCTGATTAACGCATCTTGCCGTTCTCGCCCGCCTCCGCGCCTGACGGGTTGCGGGAAAACCCGCACTGCCTCTGCTTCACGCCCTTTCGCGGGTGTGCCTGTGCGCAAGGTTGGAGAAATGACGGACAGCGAAGAATTGTGAACGCCAATGTGTAGTTGCACACGGCGCAAACGCGGCTGTATTACTTGTGCGGCGGCATTTATTTCTCGCAAACGCACTTGTAGCAAAAGCGGCTCGCCGACGAGAAACTGTCCATTGACGGAGCTAGTGTTGATGCCGCTTGGTGAATTTGCTCGCACAAGACGCAGTTCAAAACTGGCTTCGGGGCAAGAAAACATCGGCATTGGCGGCGATTGACAGATAATTCCGCTTCCTCGCAAAGGAATGCTCCACTCGTACAGGCGTGTTGGCTCTTGCACACTCAGTACTGCTCGACCCGCATAATTTCTTGCTTCTTGAGGAATAAAACTGAGCGACAACGGATATTGCGCAAGGTACTCAATGCTGCTTGGAAGCGGCGCAAATCCCAAAATATCACGCGGACGAGCAGAAATGCGGAATGCAGCCGTATCGCCTAGAATGGTCAAATTTTGAAGGAGAATACTGTCTCTCGGAACACCTAGCATCCCCACACGCTGCCGCTCGCGTTCCAGTGCTGTTTCGCCAAAATCCAAGCCCGAAAGCTGCGCGACCGCAGGAGGAATTTGTGCAAAGGTATGAAAGAATGCGGCTTCTTGCCAGTCGCTCACAACAAGCGTGTCCTGCGAAGCGGCATCCAACTTTACCGAGCGCACCGACCAGTGATAGCTCATGTTCGACGTGAGCATCAGCACGGCACTTGTCGCCGATTCAGCATTTTTGCGGCTTGCGAGAAGTTGCGCAATTTGATTATTCCACAGCCATTCGTAGCGGTCAGCATTGGCGACGTTTTGCCATTGTAAGCGAGCTATCGTGCCGCTTACAAAGCCTGTATTTGTCGGGCTTGGAAGATTTGCACTGGCAAAAGAAAGATTGTTTGGCTGAAGAATTTCGGGCGGCGGCAAAACATTTAGCACAGCCCGAACACTGATATTTCCTTGCGTTGCGGGAAATTGCGTTACGAGCTGCAAACGAGACTCAACGCGCTCTTCAAGGCTTGAGCGCGACGACAGTTGTTGAATTGCGGGACGAACCTGCAAGGTCAGCGTTGTTGATTGACCTGCTGCAAGCCGCATGGGGGCTGCGTTTGCAAGCGCGAAAACCCCTTGTTTGTCGAATTGTACACCGCGAATTTCTTCCTCGACCGTGCCTGTATTGCGCACCGTTACTTGTTCTGTCGGAAAACTACGACGTTGGCGAACATACGCTGCTGTTGAAAAAAGAATCTCGTTTTTAGCAAATTCAAACCGAGCTTGACCACCTTCGCCCTTGAAATCAAGACGCGCTGAGGCTGCTCCAACAAGCTGAACACTTCCCTCTTCCACGCCAAATTGCTGCGGAGAATACGAGACAACAAGCATTTGTACGGCGTTTGCGTCAAGTGTGAAGGTGGAAGGTTCGACGCGAAAGGCTGAGTTTACTGCGCTTGTCTGGGAAGTATTTTGCACAACATTCACTACAAAAGAAAGCGGCGAAGGATTTACAACTCGCACCATTGCTTGCGTTGTCGAGCCAACGCGGACGCGGCGAAAATCAATGCTGTTTGACGAAGAAATTTCTAAGGCAAGCACGTTCAAACTACCGCGCAGAGGAATTTCTCGCAGAAAAATACGTTGCCTACCGCTCAGAACACGCACCGTTCCTTGTGTTGCTGTGAGATTTATAGGAAAATCTGCTTGTGGAAAAAACCGCACCGCTACGCGGGTTGGGAGAATTTGATTTGTGCTAGTCATTGGCAAAATCCGCAATGAATCCGACGACCACACTCCACTATTCAAGGCAAGCTGAAAGCCGCGCGAAACCTGAAGAAGAACGCCGTTTGGCGCATTCGTCGCAGAAAGGACAAACTCTTGCACATCGGAAGGAAACGTGCGATATGCCCGAAACTCTTGCAACGACGCGGTTTCCATGCCAAGCACTGGCGGCGTTTCGGGGCGCTCCACGACGCGCAGTGCAAAGGAGGCTCGTTCATTCGTCATGCGATTGCGAATCTCAATTTGCCGTGTACCCAGCGTGTTTACAAGGCGCAGAGGTATTGCAAGGCTAATGCGTGTGCCAGTATTGCTCGTTGGTGTGAGTTCTTCCGTGTTCACCGAAACCGCACAGTTACTGAAGTTCAGCCCATTCAGCGTGATTACTTCGGGTTCATTCACAAAAAGCGAATCTGGTTGCACGGAAAGCAGTACTGGTGCGGTGCGAGAGACATCCAAAACGCGGAAAAGTGTATTTGCTTGTTGGCTCGGAATGCTCCCGACGGCAGGATTGATAAGGCTAAAAATGATGTCGCCAATATTTGCAAAAAAACTGCTCTGCAAAGTACATCGCACTTCGACTGCCGATACAATACGCACCATCTCTGGCGCGACGGGCAGTCCGCCAAATTCTATCTGCATATTTTGTGCAAAGTTTCTTCCACGAACAATGACCTCACGCATCGGTGAGCCAACGATGGCACTATCGCTACTGAGGCTTGTAATCACGGGCGCAGAGGCAGTTCTTGGCGGCAGAGCAGTCGTGAAAAAACTGTTATCCGCCGTGCCGAGCGCGAGCGCGGTATCGGTGTCGGCAAGCGTCAAAACATTGCGAATGGTGCTTGGTGAAATGCGACTCCACGTGCGCCCGTTGTCGCTGGAACGATAGATTCCAAGCGATGTTGCGGCGTAAAATGTGCCTTGCCGTTCCAGAAAAGCATTCACTGTGCCAAGGTCGTTTGAATTCGGCTGCAAAAGCCACGTCGCGCCATTATTGCTGGAACGGTAGATTCCTTGCGGTGTTGCGGCGAGAAGCGTTTCAGATTCCCATGCCGCTCCGAGTGCGGAAATTGCGAGCTGCGATGTCCAACGTGGCGCAGGAACTAAGCTCCAACGGTCGCCATTGTTGATGCTTTCTGCCAAGCCAGAATTTGTTCCTGCGAAAAGGCGTTGCCCAAAGGCAAGAATGCTATTCACACTTGCAGTAAAATCAGTTTGAACGCGCATCCACGTTGCGCCGTCGTTACTGGAGCGGATAACTACCCCATCTTTCGCACCAGCATAGAAGCGTCCGCTCCCAGAAGCCGCTTGCGTACTTGCTTGCACGGCAAAACTCGTTATTTCTGTGCCTGAGGTTTCTCCATCGGCGGCTTTCCACGCAAGATTTGGTGAGCTTTGCGAAGGAATTGGCGTGGTAAAAATTCCTGTTTGCGTTGTGAGAACAAAACGATTTTTTCCTGAGAAAATGCGCGGCGGCACAACGGCTGTTTGATTAGGATTGATGCGGCTGAGAGGCAAATTTACACCGAGATTTTGAAGACTTTGATTATCCGCAACAAAATGTGCTTGCGCCGACGAAAGCGATGCACGGAAAACGCCTTCCCGCGCCTGCACGGCAGCAAGCGTGTTCCCTTCCGAAGCGAGTGAAAATGAAGACGCGGCAATGCTTGAAAGACCAGTATTTATCGGCTGCCAGAGGTTTCCAGTGTTTTGATTTCCCCCAGTTTGATTTCCTCCATTCTCGGCGAAGCGAAAAACTCCTTGTCCACTCAGTAACAAAAGCTGCGTTGCGGCAGAATTTGCCGACGACGAAAACTCTGCAAACTGTATCACTTCGTCGTTTGCAGTGATGCCGTCCACGTCCACGCGCACCCAGGAGGAATCCTTTGTTTGTTCATTCGGTTTCCATTCCATGAGTCCCATGTTTGTTGCGGCAAAGAGACGATTTTGCCAGCGTTTGAAGGCATTTGCTGTTTGCGTTCCGCGATTCATTTCCAAGCCTTTGTTAATGGCTGTCCAACTCAACCCCGCATCATTGCTGGTGTAGATACCGTGATTGGTGGAAAGATACAACACATCTTCCTGAGAGGCATAGAACGCCAGCACCGTAACGGTCTGGCTGGGCGCGGAAAAGCTGACTTGCTGCCAGTTCGAGCCGTTATTGGTCGAGCGGAAAAGTCCGAGTCCGTTTGAACCGCCAAAGAGTGCTTTATTACTGGGGTTTCGGGGAGATTGATAGGAAACAATCGAATTGATAGAATTGCGCGATTGCTGAATCTGCGCCCACGACACGCCGGCATCAATGCTGCGATAAAACAAGGTCGGAACACCAGTACCAATGCCCGTTCTGGCAAGTAAGGTATCTTGTCCCGATTCGACGATATGCGTAAACCCTTGCGCAACGCCCGTCGGCACAGTCCACGTGCGACCACTACTCACCGAGCGGAGAAGTTTTCCATTTCCCGCGCTTGCGTTGTACATCAGTAGTAGTGCGGGCTGCGTGGAATGTGCAATGGGAAAAAGCGTTTGGATATTGGTAGAATCGGGAACGCCTGTAAGGCGCACCCAGACTGAATCTTGAGGCGAACGCTGGAACATTCCGCTTTTTGTGCGCACGTCTTGATTGCTCGACACTATACCTACAAACAGCGTACTTCCTGAGCGCACGAGTGTTTTGGGAATGCCAGAAAAAGGACCGTTTGCGGGAAAAAATTGCGCCAGTTCAGAGAACTGTTGAGCGCGAAGATGAAGCGAAAACAAGGTGAATGAAGAGATAAGAAATAGTGCTGCAATGATGCTTGTGGGCATTTTTTTGAATGCCCAATGCAGCCTCAATCCCCTAGAATTGTGCATAGATTACCCCGCAAAGTTAAACAGAGAAATAATGTGAACGAAGCCAGACTGTACACCAAATGGAAAAATAATGCTTGCAATCAGCTTGCCTTGAGAGGCTAATTTGCACAAAACTTTGTGAATTCGCAAGTATTTGTCGTCGAATTTTTCGGTAAAAAAAATGCCCGTAGAGCTTGATTCTACGGGCATTGTGGTCGTTTTTCTTTTTGTTCATCGGTGAAACTTTAGGCAGATTTTCGCTTCAATAGAGTTTTCATGCCGTTGCGGACGCGCTCGGTTGCTGGAAGTGGCGCGGCATTTATCATGGTTGTTCGGGAGAATTGCAGGATAGAATCTAGTTGCGGTGCGCCGTGCGTGATATGTGTGAGCGAGGATTTGCCCGTAAATTGGTCGTATTCATACCACCATAATTTATCGTTAATTGGTCGTTTCATAATGCCCGTAAGGTTGCCAACCAGCACAGAATCTTGGTTTGGAGAAATTGCACAGAAAAAGCGCGTCGAATCATTCGCGGGAGCTTCTTTGTTGATATTCACGACCTGTCCCATTTCTACACGTCCATTTGTCTTCATGCGCAGTCCACCGCCAAAATCAAAACGATAGGCAAAGACCACTTCGTTGTTGAAATTCTTGTTTGCATAGACAGGCACATTTCCAATGATATATGCCGAATCTATGCGCTCTCCACGCTTTTCTGCTGCGTATAATTTTGTGGTGCAATCATTCAACACTTGTTCTTGAATTGAGCGATTTGCCACATAATTTCCCGCTTGAATCTGGAACGACCAATACACGCACACAAGTAAAAACCCGCCCAACATCGCACCAATCCTTGCAAAACGAACAATCGCACCAGCAAGCAACACCGAAAGCATAAACCACGTAGAGCCAAGAAAGCGGTTTTCAATGCCTTCGACGCGCATATTTATTCCAGAAAGTACAGAAAGGACGGAACAAAAAATAAGCGTTAGTGCAATCATACTATAAAACAGCGATGTATTGGTCAAAACGCCGACAATCTTTTTTCGCACAATCTCGCTCGTTTGCGCTTGAGCAAATGTTCGCAGACACAGCACAAATACTAGCACGGCAGCAATCAACATCCAAAATTCAACACGAATAAAAAGGCTTCTTCCTTCGTGCAAAAGCGAGGAAAACAGCATCAAAGGCGTATCAACACACACGGAAAAAAGCCATCGCGCGAAAGAGCGCAACATATCCCCCAGTGGTCGTGCGGACAGGCGCGACAAGGTAATCCCGTACAAAGGAACAATGAGCTTCTGAAAAACTGAAATCGAAGCAATCACCGCAACAATAGGAAGTCCAAACGTGAGAAGGTCGCCGCGAAGCGTGTTCCAAAGCTGTTTTGGAGACGTTTGATTTTGTCCGTTCTGATTTTTATGTATTGCATTGTGCAATAGCGGCAATAATGCTGTCAAAAGAAGCAATGGTGCGATAACTTCGTAAATAAGCAAGGCACAAATCAAAAGAGCGTAGCTGAGAACAAAAAAGAGCTTTTGCCCTGAACGCAAGTATTTATGCAACAAAGCCAGTGATAATGCCCATAAAAAGAGGTTTGATGAGCCAATAATCATAGTGACTGGCTCAAATATCGTGCTGGAAGCAATCGTCGGAACGGCAGCCAAAGCCACGAACCACCATGAAACGTGTTCCCCACAATACTCCGCCACAATGCGGCGGAAAAGTAGCACCGAAGCCAGCCATAGTGCGGTATTGAGCAGAATATAACCAACAGGATTATCGCCAAATATCGCGGGAGTCAGTGCGAAAAAGAAGGACGCGAGCGGGCGCATACCGCTTCCGCCCTCAACATTCCAGTAGCGAAATGTTTTCCAAAAACTTCCTTGAAAAAACGCGGTGCTGCGAATTTGCCAATCATCTATCATAAAACTGCCGCCGCCCCAAATGTAGGGCAAATACGCAAATGCTATGAGCAATCCAACAGCAAGAATGAGATATGTGCGAGTTTTCATGCGATCTGTGGAGTTTTTGTTTGAGATGGCGGCATCATATTTTTTTCAAGACAATACTGCGTTGCAACGCAAACGTATTTTTTGACAGGCGAATAAGGAGCAAATCCAAAGCCTTCACACACGCTAAAGCCCAGTATGGAAGCGGTATGTAGGGTGTTTTTGCTGTTACGCCGCCAGAATTGAAAAAAAGCAGAAATTCGCTGTAGTCATCGCGCTCAATGCGGAAAGTTGGTACGTTGGAATGAAATTGTGCTGGCGAATCAAAAAGAAGATTTGGTATGGCTGCGTTTGCCGCCCAAGGATTGGTGGGGTCGCTGAGGATTGCGTTTTCATCAAACACATTGACATCGTAGGAATAGCCTTCTTTTCGCATCAGATGCAGCACTAAGCGCATGAACAATGAGCAATTCACTTCTTGCACCAGCAAATACCCGCCAGGCTTGATAATACGGTGCATCTCGCGCAGAAACTTCATGGGGCTTGGCAGGTGATGAATCATGTTGCTGCACAGGACGAAATCAAGCTCCGCGTCGTGAAATGGCGTGTTCATAGCATCAATGTTGGTCATATCCAGCCAGTCGTATTCGCCAAAGTCGGTCATTTTCAAGGATTTTGCTTTGACAAATTCGCCCGTTATGCCAATTCCGCACCCAACTTCCACGCCAACATCGCTTGTAGGCGTGATGTAGTCTTGCATCCACGCAAAACGATTTCTCAAAAGATAGAGCAGATTTTTCGAGGGTTTTTCGTAAAAAATCCGACGCGCTTTTACAACATCGCCATCATTTTCGTAGCGATTATCTTCGGGACGCGGAAAATAGGGCTTTCCAAGCAACATTTGTTTGTGGAAGTAATGAGAAAAGGCAGCAATTATTCACAAGATACTCTTCGTCAATCACAAGGATTTATGCGGCTTTCGGGCGTTCTCCGTACATCACGCCGCGATAATGATTGTTTTGCACTGTTTTCACTGCAAATCCAACATCACGCAAAAGCTGCTCCAACGACTGAGGATTGTAGCCCTTTTCAAGCTGCACAGGTGTTGGTTCGTGGTATTCCAGCACGATTCTATCAACATTTTGGAGCGCGTCTTTTCCTGCAAATAAGATGTCGTACTCCGCACCTTCGCAATCAACTTTCATCAAATTGCAGCGTGAAATGCCATTATCAGCAAAAACTTTTTGCAAAGGAATTGTTTTCACAATATGCTTCTCGCCCGCTTCAGCAAAGGATTCCTTGTACAAAGAATTTTGCGCTTGATTGATAGTATTCACGAAAAAACTCGTTTCGCCAACTTTATCGCTAATGGCGGTATTGAAGGCGTGAACATTCGGAACGTTGTTATCACGCAAATTTTTTTGCAACTGCTGGTATGTTCCCTCAAATGCTTCGTAGGTGAAAATTTTCCCGCGCGAAGCCTTCCGCGATGCCATAATGCTGAAACTGCCGATATGCCCGCCAATGTCGATAATCACATCATCGGGATAAATCGGACACATTTCGTATTCGCCGTCGTGCAGCACCTCAAAAACAATCATCACATCAGAAAGTTTATTGGTAAAGGTTGCCGTGCGGATATTCATGGTGTAGTCGTGGAGCTGAATTTTCGAGCGATGTGCGGTCAGCCAAAAACTCAGCCAATCACCAAATGACCAGGCTTTGAGGGAATTGAGCAATAAACGAAAGAAGATTTTGAAGCGTTCAACCCAGCGTAAAAGCATTGCATTCAAGCAAAAGTGAAAAAAAATAAAATAGCCTTTAATATACAACTTTTCACGGACTTTTTGTAGGGAGAATTTCAGATTGGATTGCAGAAAACATCATCCCCTAAAGCATTCACCCTTGAATTCAAGACCCTTTATCCGAGGCGTTTTCAAAAAGGATTTCTACTTCATGCAGATAATTCCGATAATTCAAGCGCGGCACAAAAAGCTGGTGGGAACGATTGCTGAGAACCACAAACACGAGCAAAGCAGAGAAAAACACGGCTTGAAATAATAATCCAATGAGACCAATCGTTACATTGGAAGCCCATCCCGACACAACGAGGTCTGTCGCCAAACGCAAGGCAAATACGAAGCCGATGCCCACAATGGAAAATATCATCAGCACAATAGACCAGACCAGAAGCCGCGTAGCGACAACTTCCAGATGCACCGACACAGCACCTAAGCCGTGCAGAAGCAAGGAAACAAAGTTCATTTTGGATTCCCCCGCCAAGCGCTTTCCACGCTCTGTGGGAATGGTGTCATGCGGAATGCGCGATTTGATAATCCCTGCGGCATAGTGCGTCCAAAGTTCAGCAACAGCTGTAGCCCGCATCATCAATTCTTTAGGAATGATACTAAAATTTCCAAACGAAATCGGCGCACCCGTTAAAACACGATAAAAACGTTTGTAGATTTGGTAAAAGAAGCGAAAGGACAGGCTTTCTGAGCGTTTTTCACGTTTTGCAAAGATGATTTTGCGTGAATTATCAAGGCTTGCTTTGATAAGCACGAGTATATCTTCTGGCTTATCTTCCCCATCGGAATCCATCACGATAACCGCATCATTGCTGGTGTTTTCGGCAATATGGCAGAGACCAATGGCGATTGCTCGTTGGTGTCCAAAATTCCGCGTCAAATGCACAACGCTCACTCTGCGAATACAGCGCAAATGCTGAAACTCCGACCGAGAATAATGAATTTCCTGTGTTGAACCGTCATTGATGGCAAAAACATCTATCGTAATTCCGCTTGAAGCACAGGTTTCATCAATGGCGCGGAGAAGGAGGGAAAAAGAGTGCCAATCATTAAAAACTGGCATAATGATGGAGATGGTACGGTTTGGGAACAAAAACATTGAGAACAGTTTGAAAATTCGTGTTAAAAATTCGTGTGTACGTGAATCATTGCTTGAAACAATCATCATTTGCACTGCGAATATACGGTTTTTCTCAGGTTTTTGCGAACGGCTGTTTATGTTATAGCGAAATCACAATTTCACTTTGTGCCACAGCATTCACTGTAGAAGATTCAGTCATATTTTCCAGCATCGAATTTTCCTTCTTCTCTGCACATTTTTCTATCGCAAAGAGGGTAATATCGTCATCGTAGGAGTTGCTACCACGCCAAAGCCTGATTTCTGCGGCAAGCTCGGCAATAATTTCATCTAGCGGCAATGTGGCATAGTTAGTAAGTGTTTCAATGAGGCGTTCTTGCGAAAATTGCTCTCCAAAACGGTTTTCGCATTCGGTAATGCCATCAGTATAGAAAAATAAACGGTCATTCAGATTGAGCGTGATTTCAGTTTGGTCATAGACCATATCGGGAAGCATTCCAATCGGTACACCGCCAGCTCCTTCGACGAGTTCAGCAGAGCCATTTGCACGAAGTAGAATTGCTGGTGGATGCCCTGCTTGTGCCAACGTGATGTGTGATGTCCGTACATCCATTACGCCGTACATCATGGTAAAATAGTTCATTGCATCATGTTCATTTTGCGAAGCGTTATTGAGTTCGTAGAGTGCCTCTGCGGGCGGGCGGATGTACACGTGTGGCATGAAGGAAATATCGTCTTTCAGCAATCCCGCTTGACCATTAGCGGCAGACAAGGTTTGATGTAACATTACCGAGGTCATCGCAGAGGGAATACCATGCCCAGCAACATCAACAATATAAAAACCAGCATGATTATTATCTAATCGCAAAAAATTGATACTATCGCCACCAATGAATGCTGCTGGAACATAGAGCCAATCATAGCGGTACCCTTGCGCCAAAAATGGTTGGGATTCCTTTTTATCTGGCAATAAACTCTTTTGCAAACTCGCTGCTGCCCGTAAGTCTTTCTGTAATGATTCTTGTGCTTCTCGGAGTTTTTTATTGCGCTCTTCTAAAATTTTTTCTAGCTGAATCACGCGCTCTCCCGCACGAATACGCACCCGTAACTCTTCTTTATTGAACGGCTTGCCCATAAAATCATCCGCACCAGCTTCCATGCCTTCTACCAAATCTACTTGGTCACGTCGCGCCGTGAGCAAAATCACGTACACATAACGGTCGAAATAATCATCTTCGCGCAAACGACGGCAAAACTCAATACCATCCATCAACGGCATATTCCAATCGCTGACAACAAATTGAACTTGGTCATTTTCTTCTAAAATATGCCATGCTTCGGCACCGTTTTGAGCCAGAACAACGTCATGCCCCCAGTTTTTCAAAAACTGCATGAGCAACAGGCGCATATCTTCATTGTCGTCCACAACCAAAATTTTCATATGCCTTCCAAAATACAGAAGTATTACTAAAATTAGGCTTCAGTGGCTTGAGACTTCATATCTGTGTTTGCAGTCGAAGTACTGCACCAACACTCACAGACAAGAAATCTCAAGCCACCACTTGATATTTTTGTATGGTGCAAAGCTAAAAAACGAAACTCCACGAAAGCGACAACGTGCCGTCGAGTAAGCCTTTGAGCTTTGCATTGCTAGGATTCCAAGGAAAGCGACCACCGACATGGTTATTGTATTGCACCGAAAGTGTGTAGGGATGCCAATCAAAAAAGCCAATACCATATGTGAAATCGGGATCCCATGGTTGCTGCTGTCCATGAATTGGATACCAAAATACGGTAAAATTTGCGTAAATCTGCTCATAAATTGTGTATTTCGTCGAAAAACTGAGTGCAGTTTTCCAATAGCCTAGCTCATCATGTTTCGCGCCTTGAATACGATACTGCGGATGGATATTCAAATGCAAGCTATGACCAATGCCTCCACTTGGATGCACGACGCACAAATGCTCAATAAGTTTGGCAGATGGAAATTTCCAACCGAGTGAAAAGTTCCCTTCCCAAAAGCGTGTAACGACTTCCCCACTGGCAATACTTGGAAAAAGGCGATTGCCTTGATGATTAGAATACACAAAGCTAAAAGTATACGGATGCCAATCGTTGTAGCCGAAACTGTAGGTAAAATCAGGATTCCAGCTTTGTTTTTGGCTCGGAAAAAAATAGCGCATCACCGAGACACTCACAAACCAATAGGAAATTGGCTTGTAGGACAGTGAAAGCCCTAACACCGCCGATGACAAGGCAACACCTTGCGAATTACTACCATTCTCTGGCTGAGAAGCGGCATCACTTAATGGGTAGGTAGCAGTAATACCTCCGCTCAAACCATCAACATGATTGTTTTTCAGAAAATCTTCAAACGGAAATTCAAACGATGTTTTCATGTTCGACCAGATATTTTCCCATGTTTCGTCTTCTCGTACATCTGGCTCTGCGGGAATAGATTTCACTGCTTTTGGTCCTGCGCCATCAAACTGCGACTGAAGCCCACCGTACTTGTTGATAGAACGAATTGTTGATGCTGAAGGAGAAGATTGTGCAGGAGAGCTGCTCACAGTCGTATTTGGCGTGGAAGATTTTTGCTGACAGCGCAGAGAAATAGGAAGGATTCCAAACGATAAACAGAATCCTACAACGGCAAGATATGGAAAAACAAATCGCATAATAACCTCCTATATTCAAGTCTTGTTGCTTATTCCGACCGATAGATAATTTTTTTGATAACCACTTCGATTGGCTTGTTATCAATCGGTGTACCCGCACACCACAGACGAAGGCGCAGTGTATTGGTTGGTGTTGGTTCAGGGACAGTTATACCTGTGGCAGGCGAAGCGGAAAAATCCCATAATGCCGCTAAGTATTTACTCGGTAAACCATGGTCGTGGTAGCTTGCAAACTCACAGCTACGACGCTTCCACGTTATGGCGTGTGTGGAAAATAAGCCTCCCATTCTAAAAGGCTCATCTGAACGAAAGACTTTTTCTTTGCGCTCTACCACAAGATTCTGCTCACTATTTGCAACAAGATAGCGAAGCGGCGAGAGAGTTTGCTCGTATAATCTTGTGCATTGCAAAGCAAGCATTGGTGCGGTATAGGAATCCATCGCTCTATCGGGCGTTATCGAAAATTCAAAATGCACATTGGGTGCAAATTCATCAAATTTTGTTTCTGCAAAAAAGGCATATGTGCCGTACCCAAAACTGGTATCAGCAGCAACATCAACACCATACCACGAGCCATCACGCTTGTTGATGACTACATGCAGCTTGTTTTGCTCATCAACAAAAATTTCTGTTGGCTTGCCAGAAAAGAGAGTATTGAAAGGTTCGCCGCGCTCATTGGTATTACGGGCAATCCATCGTATTCCGCCAAAAAATACTGTATCTGGAGGCAGAGCGTTGGTGCTAGGCTTCGATTGTGTTTCGCCACTGCCCTCTTCGTCATGGCGAAGAATAATTGATTGCGCCTCAGACTCGCCTTCTTTTTCTTGTTCTTTTTGTTGTTCCTTTTCCTTGCGCAAACGCTCATCAACCGCCTTTTGCATTGCTGGTGGCAAAGGCGGCAGCACACGTTCTTTCGAGAGTGGAATTTTCTTTGGTTGTTTGGATTCCGAATTACCTGTGCCGCCTGTTTGATACTGCGCAAAAGCGATACTTGCTTGCAGCAGCAACAACAAGCACAAATATCCCACAATCTTAATTAGATTTTTTAAGCGGGAAACATTTTTTGAGGAGCTTAAATTCATCACGGAGATAAATGCGGTAAAGGTCGTCTTCTTCGTGGGCTTGCTCATACAGCCGCCCCGATTTTTTAAACATGAGGGATTCCAAAACAATAGCATTTGTTTGACAAGTAAGTGTGCGCACTGCATCGCCAGTTTTCTCTAAACGCCCTTCGTACCAGCCACGAGCAGGGTCGAAAAGCGAACTCGTGATAAGCATGAGCAAATCGGTGTAGGGTGTTTTGAATGCTGCCCACATTGCAAAAGCGGCTTTTGTGGAAACAGCCGAATGTTGAGGGAAATAAACACCAGAACTTGAAATGGTTGTCCATTTGTAGCCGTTAGAAAATACAGCATCATACACGGTGAATGGCTCTGTTGATACTTCATGTTTTGCCCGCGCCGTAAAAATATCCTCGCGCTCATGCCGTCGTTTCTGAACTTCATACACATTCAAAATCTGTTCGTAGTAGCGTTTATCCAGAGAAAGATACGGAATGTTTTCCCAACCAAATTCCAATAACGTGAGGAAATATGGCATACTCGTTACTGCATTGTTGCTATTACTTGCACGCTCATCATTACCATCAAAATAGATTTCAATATCGTTTATGCGAATTGTTTCAACGGGGTCGATAGTTGAAGTGGCTTCCATGTCGAATCCCCATGCTTTGAAACTGCGAGCAGTGTATTCCTTCAGTCCGTGTTTAGCGTCCAAAAATTTTGCTGCTTTTTCATTCACATTGACTGCGCTGTACAAGTTTCCTTCTCTATCAACACAATTACAGAATGACCAACGCAAAATCACTCTATCAACGTACTCGCCATAGTAAGCATATTTATTGCGCAGAAGGCGCAGCACCGTCATCAAACGTCCAATATGATGCACTTGCCAGCCGATAACTCCTGGCTTTGCGGCATAGTTGAGGGCTTGCATATTGACCGAATGATAATTCACATTTGGTAGCTCGCCAAATGCTAATTTCATTGTATTCAAAAACCCAAACACCAAACTTAAACGTCTATCAAATTCATGCTTACCAATCACGTCTAATTCCCGCGCTGCCATCAGCGCAACAATATAATCGCCAATACTTTCCATCGTTACCACTTGTGAAGCATCTTTCGCATTTACTAAGCCAGTTTGTGGGTTATAGTTATTTTCAAAATACTTCCATGCAACCTTTGCCCACAACTGCTCTTCGTCGCTTAAACGCCCACGCCGCCCTTCTTTGAACACATTCACCGCTTTTTCCGTACCTTCATCTATGGAACGAACAATTACCCCACACGAACACACAAACACAAGACACAGAACGGCACACAAAGAATATATTTGCCGAAGAACGTGTGTTTGTGAAGAGTGAGAAGGCTGTTTCATAAATGTACCGATGCTCTATCATTGCTTTAGTGCGCTTTCAAGCGGCTTTCGTTGTCGTTCGTAAATATAACTATTTTTGGGTTCTTCGCGGTTGCGCAATGTTTTATCCCATTTACTATCGCGCCCAGAAAAACGGACGAGTTTGCCTTGCATTTTATACAGCAAGGTTTCGAGCATAATTCCGTTGTTGTTCATCGTAAAGGCTTTGATAAGGTCATGTCCCTTACGTTCAAATATGCCTTCGTAGTAGCCTTTTTCAGGGTCGTAAGCATTTTTGATATAATTAAAGAGAGAATCCGTATATTTTGTCTGCCAGAGAGACCATAGCCCCAATGCGCCCTTCAAGGCAACGGCAGAATACTGCGGAACGTGTTTTCCCGTTTCAGTAATCGTATTCCAAGGATAACCATCGGTAAAAATTGCATCATAGACAAAATACGGGTCGCCGTCAAGTTGATGCTCCGTGCGAGCAGTCATAATGCCTGTTCTGCGGAATCGCTCCTCTTGCACTTTGTAAATGCGTTGTGCAAAATCAGCAATAACTTTATCGGTATGCTCGTCGTCGCGCGAGATTCTATCAAAACCAGAATCCCAGTTTAATTCAATTCCATCAAGCACATAGCTTTCCGAAACGACGTAGTTATGTGCGCCTAGCTCACGCGGGTCGCGTGTGTCGTAGGGAATTTCGATACCGTTAATAGTGCGCGTGTCGTAGGGTTCTGCTTTGGCTGCCATTCCAGTTTCAAAGCCCCACAGCTGAAAACATTTTGCGGAGTATTCTTCATACCCTAAACGCCCTTCCTGCAAATACTTCACTACTTTTTTTACTTTACCATCTTTATCTTTTTTATCCTCCAGTGAAGCACCGTACAGAATACCAATACTGTCAATAACGTTTTTAAACTTCCACCGCAAAACAACATCATCAATGCGGTCGCTGTGCTGCTCGTAGCGTTCTTTAATAACTTTAGACCACAGCAAAAAGCGTGCTAAATCAATCGCCGAAAAGCCAATTTCCATTGGTTGATTGCCATAATTGACCTTTTGTGCCGTAATTGTATTGTAGCATTTGTTCGGCAGTTCATCACGAAACAAGGAAACTTTCTGAAATGTTGCAAACATTTTCGTAATACGCACATCGAAAAGCTCTGGTGTGATAATGCCCATCTCCCGCACCGCGACAAGTGCCGCCATATAGCCCGCGATATCCCACATCGTTGTGGAAGGATATTTATCTACCGCATTGACAAGCCCCGTTGTATCTTGATAATTGCGCTCGAAATACTTCCATGCGCGGCGAGCCATCGTCATTTCCTCTTCCGTTAATGCGCCACTTCTGCCTGGATGCCGCCCGTAGTCTCGCTGCGGAAGCTGTGCAGAAAGCGAATCTGCGAAAAAGAATACACTGCAAACAAGCAGAAACCCAGATATGATGCGATATGTAAGCATATTTTTGGAAAAATATTGAGGTAGTTCTTGAGCGCGAAGACCATTTCGTTCTTTAGGAAGTTCAGGAAGAATAAAGGTTTAATTCAACAATTTCAAATGTGGTCCAAATTTTTTATAGCACAATGCTTCCAAAATAATCGCGTTGGTATTACACGTAATTGCCTTGTTTGGCTTGCCTGTTTTTTCGTATAAGCCTGAATACCAGCCTTTTTCAGGGTCATACAAAGAAATTGTCTTTTCAAGAAGTTTTTTTGTATAGGGAGTTTGATACAACGAATACCATCCAAAAACGGCTTTCGTACTCATGGAGCGGAATTGCGACACGTCTTCACCTTTATCGGTAATACAGCTCCACTGCTTGCCTGCTGTAAAGACGGTATTATAGACAAAATATGGTACTGTATCGATATTATCCTCGCTCACCGCCGTTAGAATACCTGTACGATTGAAACGCTCCTCCTGTGCGCGATAGACACGATAGGCAAACTCACGAGAATAATTATCAAAACCATATTCCAAACCATCCAGAATGTACGGTTCGCTAACCACGTAATTAAAAGCCTTGTAGCGGTCTGGTGTGCGGCTGTCGGTAGGAATTTGTACGCCGTAAATGTTTTCGTATTGCAAGAAGTCATCGTACTTTAATGCGCCAAAAACATCTGTACCCATGATAGAATAGGATTTTGCAGCATACTCTTCATACCCAATGCGTCCTTCCTGCGGATATTCCGTGCGATTGCTATCGCCGACGACCGCGCCAAACATAATACCACCCTGAACAACGTGCGAAAAGCGAAAACGCTTGATAACGCCTCGCACTTGCCCTGCAAATTCAGGATATTCCCACGTCAGAATATTCATTGGAACGAATAACCGCCCTACGTCAATGGCAGACCAGCCAATACCGCGTGGCGAGGGCGTATTGTCGTAATTTGCCATTTGCTTGGTTTTCGTATTATACGATTTATTTGGCAATTCTTTGTCATACAACGGCAATCCAGCGAGGGCTTGTAAACACGTACTGATGCGCTTTTGGAATACTTCTTCCGGAATAACGCCCAATTTGTATGCAGAAATCACGCCCATTAAATACGACCCTGTGTCCCACATCGTCGAAGCTGGATATTGGTCCACAGAGTTCACCAAGCCCGTTTGTTCTTGATAATTTCGCTCGAAATACCTCCATGCAATACGCGCAAACTCTTGTTCCTGCGGCGTTAAATCGCTCGACGGAGGCGCGGGGATGCCTTTGGAGGTGTCCACCAAAAAGACATTGCCAGATGTAGTGAGACCACGCAAAAGACGTTGGTTTTTTGCAATCGTCAAATCTGACGAATCAATACCAACAATTATTCCCACCGATGTAAGCAATCCGAGAATAATCACAATGCGGCTTCTGGCAGCTTTGAGACCTTGTGTGAAGTTCATGAAGATTCAAAAATAGGTGATAGATTCGTTGTATTCTTCCTGTACTCTATGACGGGAAGACGAAAAAAATTAGTTTTCTTGCGGCTTCCAGAGTGCAGCCATTACAATTCCGCTCATAGCGAAGATGTTCACGCCGCCCCAAAAACAATTAGTAATGAAACCAGAATAGTTACTATTTTTTCCCAGAGCAAGCATTATTCCTGCGTACAATAACCCAGCAAGCGTAAGAACAATAATGACTAATTGCGGAATAACAAGACGCAAAAAATTTCCTTCTTGGCGGCTTTTGGGCGTTACGGGAAATTTAATTTTTTCACCACGCAGAACCGTCCAGATAGCGCGGAGATTCACAGGAAAGAAGGAAAGATAACTTGCCATTCCCTGCCAGCCCGGTACGCCCCACGTGCCAACTAAAAAAGCGCATTCTGTCGCTATAATAAACGGAAGGAAATGCACCGCAAACGCCATAGAATCAGCATTGACGGGCGAAACGCCGCTAAATAAATAGATAATGGGCGATAGCAAAAAAATGATATTCCATAAGCCTGCCAAATATGAAAAAAATGTCGCAAAGTACATCATTCGCTGCGCCCACGAAAGATTGCTCCGACGGAAAAGCGGATTGTCGCGCAAGAAAATATCCAGTGAGCCGCCTGCATACTTGAATCGCTGAATTGTCCACGACAATAGGTCTTGCGGCGAGAGCATTTTCGATTCTACGTGCGGATGATAGACCGATTTCCAGTTGCGTTCTTTGTAGGAATGAAGGACGATAGACGTGTAAATATCTTCCGAAACGTGGAATTTATACGGCACAACTTCCGTTTCCAATGCAAGTTCTTTACGCATCACATCGGCAAGATTTGTGCGCAATTCTTCGCTTTCAATGTCGCTAGTCATCTTGCGAATATGCCCATCAATAGCATCAGAATACGTCTGCATTGCCGCTTGCATCACAGCCTCGCGCCGATGCACCGACCCAGCACCACAGCAAAAAGACGCATTTGCCCAGTTTCGACGACGTTGAATCACATCAAAGAACATTTGCGGGTCGTTCACAAATACATCATTCCCAACACGAATTTCTCCAAGAACCGCTTCAATGCTTGCACCAACGGCATAGCCTGGAAACCACAAATACCGTTTGAGCCAATGCTTGAGCGGGATGCCTTCGGTCAAATCAAAAAACCATTGTGGAGTTTGAACCCACGCCACGTCTGGGTCGCGGAAGTAGCCAAGCGTATGCTCAAGAAGCGTTGGAAAGGGACGCGTATCGGCATCGCAAATCACGATAAAATCTCCGTGCGTCTGCTCCATCGCATTGCGCAAATTTCCTGCTTTGAAGCCGAGATTATTATCTCGCGTAATGTAGTTTACGCCTTCTTCTTCGGCTACGCGGCGCATTTCCTCGCGTTTGCCGTCGTCCAACACATGAATCACAATTTCGATTGGATGGGAGTAACGCATATTTTTCGCATCACGTATTCCAAGCCGCACCAAATCTACTTCTTCATTAAACGTTGGAAAAAAAACATCAACCGAAATACATCCCTCTGGCATTTTTTCGCGCACACAATCATTGATAAGGCGCGGTGCATCTTGCACTGGCGTATCTTCGACCTTCCATAAATTAAATGCAAAAATCGCTAAACCAATATACGATATTGTTTCAGCACACAACAACGGCAAAGAAAACCATACTGCTTTCCAGTTGATACTGTGCATCCATCGCCACGAAATATACCACGCACCTAAACTAAGAGCAACCGTCGCCAAAAACTGCCAGAGCAGTTCTCTCCCAACCGAATGCGGAATCGGCGGTGGTGGTGTGCGATGTTCAAAAGGTGTAAAATAATGTTGCATAATGACATTGTGAATGTGGATGCAGATTTCAGGAAAAATACTGCACAAAGTATGTGAGTGTACGTTTGCAGCACGGCACAAAGTTTATTCATCAATAAACTCAATTTTCACTGTGTTAATGTATTGTTCTAGCTCATACAACTGCCCCTCAATACTTATTCCATCCGATTCTTTGGCAGCATTTTCAAAAGATTTTCCAATTTCTGTGATATACTGAAAACCATACGAAGCTCCTGTTCCCTTCATTGTATGTCCAATATTTCGTATTTCCTCAAATTTACCGCTCTCAAGTAATTCTTTGATTGTCGCAATATCTTTCTTTCGATTGGAAAAATAACGTTCCAGAAGTGGCTCAAGATCGCGGGAAACTTGTGCGAAATATTGAGGAGAAGAAGTGTTCATGGCGGAGTCTACCGAAAACAGGTTGTAAGAAAATTTGGGTAAAAAGTTGTTGTGGACAAGAGGAGAAATTCTGTATTGCGAAAGACCTACCTTAGCCAATATTTCTATATTTCCTAGCTATAGAACAAAAAAAGCGTACTACTACATTGTTTAAGAGCATTTTATAGCTAGAGTTGTAGTCCACCTCAGAGGTGGACTACAACTGCGACTTACAACAACGTTATAACAAAATGAAACTATAAAAATTAACTAAACAATGTACTACTTTTTGTTACCGCCTTTTTGAGTGGAAACAACGTTTTCTTGCGCGGCAAAATACGCTCTCAAATCAGCAGCGACAGTACGAATGGTCTCTAATCCTTCCTTCGTATAGCATTTTGTACATCCAACGTCGAGAGTGCGTTGTATTTCTTTTTCACCATTGTGTCCGGTCATTGCAAATATAGGAATTGTGCGCCCTTTGGGCATTTGTCGTAATATGCGCGTTGCTTCATAGCCATTGATAATCGGCATTTCCATATCCATAATAACAGCATCAACATCATGTTCTTGGAACAATTCTATCGCTTCCTGACCGTTGGAGGCGAGCAGAAGATGATAGCATTGTTCCTTCTCAAGTTGTAGCTGTAGCACAAGACGAAAATCCTCGCTGTCATCAACAAGAAGAATGTTGGTGCGTTGTTCAAGCCATTTTTCAATCATATCATTCAGCTGTTTTTTCTTCACGGGCTTGGCAAGGTAATCGTTCATGCCGATTGCAAGGCACTTTTCACGATAATGTTCCATGACGTGCGCCGTGATTGCAATAATAGGAACACGCGGATTGTTATGGATTTTTTCTTGTTCACGAATTACTTTGGTAGCCTCAAAACCATCCATAACTGGCATTTGAATATCCATCAATACAAGGTCGAATGGTATTTGGGCTACACGCTGTTCTTCAAAGCACTGCACCGCTCTTTCCCCATTTTCAGCAAATGAGAGATGATACGACAATGAAGGATTTGAAGAATGAGAAAGAAACGTTTCTGCAAGATTGCGATTGTCTTGGTCATCATCAACCACTAAAATACGAATATTTTTTCTTGGATGTTTATTTTCCACGACATTTTTCTGCGCATTTTCAGGGAACGTACTGCTCTGAATAGCGGATGATACGTTACTTGCTGAGTCATCATGTACATTAATTGCGTGAGCAGTTTTAGGCAAGGCATCCTCTTCTCGCTCTTCTCGTGAAGAATCTTTTTGTATTGACGAAGATGGCGAAAAAGACATTTCTGCTTCGTTTTGCAGCTCTGAACCGTCGTCAATAGCTAGGAATATATGAAAAACACTCTTTTTTTCCAAATCTTGTTCCAACCAAAGCAAACCACCCATTTTCTGGACAATCCCACGCAGCAAGGTAATTTGCAAACCCGCCGGGTGGAATATTTCTTTGTTGGAATGCTCATCCATAAACGGCGCAAATACTTTTCTCTGCACATCCTGCCGCACTGTGCCATTCAGAATATACAACGACAAGGATAATCCGCTATTTCCAGCGTATTTTTCCAAAAACTCAATATCAATGTGCAATGTACCGCCTTCGGTAAATTGCATTAAATTTTCGCAGAGATTCAAAACAATTTGATACAAGCGAACTGGGTCGCAATACAGCATTTGCGGTGTGTGTGGGGCAAATTGAATATGCAACTCCGTTCCCTTTGCAAATAATCGGTATTGCAGCACTTCAGAGATATTATTCATTAAAATACTGAGGTCGGCATTGGTATTTTGAATTTCTAATGCGCCACTTTGAATTTTTGAATACTCCAGAATATCGTTGATGAGTGTCAGCAGCACGTCCGATTTCGACTGCGCAATTTCCAGTATCGAACGCTGCTCTGCATTCAGCTCCGAATACCGTAAAATCTCAATCATTCCCATAATGCCGTGAAGCGGAGTACGCATTTCATGGCTCACACGCGAGATAAAATCTTGCTTTATCTGCTCCAAATGCTGAACATCGCTGACATCCTGCGCCGTAAAGAGCAAGCCCGTGGCTGCACCAGCACTATCTTTGAGCAAGCGGATGCGCATATCGGCAGACACCGTGCCACCATGCTTTTCTCGAAAGGTAGAGCGTTGAATATAATTTCCAAAATGCTCTGCTGTCAAAAAAAAGGTCTCAAGGTCGCCTGCAATCTCTTTCCCGAAGGATTGCAGCAGCGTTTTTTTCTTTTCGTATAAGTCGTCCAGCGTAAAAAAATCCGTGATGTTTTTTTCACCAATCACTTCATCTGCCGTATAGCCGAGCATATATTCGGCGGCATTGTTGAAAACAGAAATTATACCGTGAAGGTCGCAGGAAATCACAGCAGAAGAGATATTTTCTAATACAAGAGAATGTAGCGACAAAAGCTCTTCCAAATACTCCTGTATTTCCTGACGCTCGGTTACATCCCGCGCAATTCCCAAATATCCCACAAACATTTCGTTGTCGTAGAGCTTCGTAAAGCTCTGCTCTACCCAGCGCGTCGTACCATTGGCATTCACAATCGGAAAATTCATG
>RDXM01000014.1 GCA_004292595.1 Candidatus Kapaibacterium sp.
ATGATCTGCTCTTCGGTAAATCTCTTCTTCACGTCCAATCTCCTGTCTATGGGATTGGACTCCAGAGTTAAGCGCTACTCAAATCCGGGGGGACGTCGGGCTGAAGGCATTCACCCTGACTTACACCTAGCGT
This sequence comes from Candidatus Kapaibacterium sp., assembly GCA_004292595.1. GTDB lineage: Bacteria > Bacteroidota > Ignavibacteria > Kapaibacteriales > UBA4661 > PH2015. The sequence goes on from RDXM01000014.1 coordinate 134, forward strand.
TTTACTGTGGCACAGGGTGGCGTGCGTCACTGGCATTTTTCTTCGCCTGGCTAATGGGGTGGGAGCGCATTGCAGTGTTTGACGGCGGATGGCTTGAATGGAGTCAGGGGGGATCTCAGGGCACCCGAGCAGCAGACGTACGAAATAGCTCTGCAATTTGCAGCACAAGCCCCACTACCGCCTAAGCTTGATTTACGCCAAAGCCTGATTGCCAGGGTCCTTAGACAAGGCCAGCCATCGTCTTCACTGCCTGGCTATTGGCTTAACCCAGCGCAAGGCTGCATATAGGCGGTTCATTTTGAGTCGCTCTCAATGGTGCGGCTGGCGGGGATCGAACCCACTTTTGGGTTCAATCTTCCACAACCCGCGCCACTGTTGGACTTCGCAAAATCCAGCGGGTTGAAAAAACTCTAAAAGTGGATGACCCAAGTGGATGACACCATAAGCAGAGTTTAGCAGCACGCAAACTCAGCGACTCTTGCTGGGCTTCAAGAAGTCCAACTCAAAGATGTCAAAACGCTTCTCACAAGACGTGGTCGGTGCACTGCCACTCGCAAGGCCCAATATTTTTGCGAAGCCATTGCCGTATGGGTAATAGGTGTAGTCTTTGAGCGTGGCGAGTTCTTCGCGGTTGCTGTCCACGAATTGAATAAGCCTCTCAAAGAGACGATCTTCAACGAGTTGCTTGTCTCCAAAGATCACTTCATATTTGAAGCTCGGCTCTGGCATGTGTGTGGCTTTGAAGCAAACCGACAAACACTCACGCTCCCATCCGCTGTTGTAGTTCGCCTTCACGCATTGGTCTTGACAAACCGGCGTGTCCCAATTGTCGCCTCGAACAAATCTTGCATAGGGCTTGACTCCCTGAACGATCACCGGAGGTGATTCAACGTGCCAAGGGCACTCAAATCCTTTAAAGGCCCTGCTTTCGCTTTTCTTAAAGGCTCGCCAGCAGCCATCCTCATTGAGAAAATCAACCTCTACGACTTTCCGCACTACGTATCGTTCAGGGCTGGCACATAGTTCTTGAAATGTGTAGTAGCTTGGATAGACGTAGTGCCAGAAGGGAAAGGTAATTGGTATGGCGATCACAATCATCACAAACTTCGACCTCAGCTTCTCGGGCAGCAATTTAGTCAAAAGCGAAATGATGAATACCAAGATCGCGAATGCGATCAAGAATCCAAAAAAGAACATCGTTGCCCCCTGAATCTAGTTGTGTGCCACTGTAACCCACAGGCCCCACACCTTAAAAGCGGCAATTCTCACGCGAGGTGTTCATGGGCGCCTAGATGGCTTCGAGGGTTTCAGTGCTATTTCGAGTCCTGAGAGTGCTGCGGGCATTTCAGTCAGAGGCCGACGCTTGATTGCTAGTGGCCCCAAGACGCTACGAGCTCTTAACTGTTGCCAATCCTCTGCATCTTTGCGACGCAATTCGGCAATTGTTTCGCGCCACTTCTGCATGGCCTCCACATGCCCCTTGATTTCGCGTTGGTGTGCAGTGTCAATGCCGAGTATTGATGCCAAAGCTTGGGTAGCTTCTGCCGCAATGCCGCTAGGTTGTGTTGGTGGTTTCGGTGCCCGGGGCAGTTTGACACGTTCGGGCAAGGTCTTTGCGGCCTGCAAAGCACCATAGAACTGCCGCACCTCGGAATGCGTGGCTTGGCTTCCCGGCTCCCCCCGTCGGATGCCCAGCGGTGCCATGGCTTCGCCGTATCCGGTTTGCAATTCCCGCAAACGCTCTCGGCCGAATAAGGCTTTGCTGTTGAGCTTCCACACACCAGCCGCTGATTTCACACGCGGTATCACCAGCAAATGGAGGTGCGGAGTCTGTTCGTCAAGGTGAAGCACCGCAGACGCTAGCTGATCCGGCCACATCCGCTTAGCCCATGCCAGCGATGCACTAGCCCACGCCTTCACCTTGTCGGATTCAAACACACCGCCCAAACTCTCTCGACCGGGCCGGAAGTAGCTCGGACTGGCCGACAGCACGATTTCGCGGCACAGCACTGTGTCGCGGTTGCGCCGTTCTGCCCCTTCAAGCAGAAGGCGCGCCGCCTGATAGGGCGTGTTGCCGTCTGCGAGGTGCATCACAACCGGCGCCGGGCCATCGGGTGCGGCGTTGGGTGTGGGCTTCTCCCGCATCGTATGTGCGGAAGATGCAGCAATCGCCGCCATGGCTTTGGCCTTGCGGCGATCCACACGCAACACAGCATACGGGGCAGCGGAGGGGTGCGAAGTGCTCATGCTCTATGCATATCGCGCCCCGCCCGAGATAGCACGCCCGGCCATCAGATGCCCGGTCTACTCACTACACCGAGCGCGCTCGGCTATGTTCGCAATACCCCAACAGCCAGCCAGCCAGCCAGCCAGCCATGCTAGGAACAACCCGCACCTGTGGTGCGGGCTGATCCCGGCATTCGTGTCGGACAAGAGGACGGAGGGCACAGCATCGCGCACGATCCTGTTGCATCCGTCAAGGTTCGCACTGCTTACCGTTCGTCCCTGAAAAACCGGCAATTTCGCGCACTATGCTCCGCACGACACAAGTATTTACGCAGGCCAGGCCTGCGCAAATGATGCCATCGGGAGATTCAGGGACTGTTGCGAGCGGCAGCGAGTGGCGCACCAGCCATCGCAGTTGCCGAACCCGCAGACTGTGCTGGCACCGCCATCGCCGCGGCCGCTTGATAGGCGTTGATCAAGTCCCTCACCCGTGCCATGTGCATCGCTAACTTGCGTGCGAGCAGCATGGCGTTGCGTAGGGCGTTGGAACTTTTGGGTCGTGGGCCGTTGATGTATTCATTCAAAGCCCCGATGGTGTCCAACACCTGTGCTGCATGGGCTTGCAAGTCGTCAAGCATCAACGCGTTGACGTTGACACGCATGAGGTCAATCGCGACCACCATGGGGCTTAGTTGGGTTTGATCGGTCATGGTGTCTCCCGGTTGCCATCGCTTCACGATGGCAAACCGTGCCGCTTGCGTCAAGCGGCACCATGGACGCGACAGCGGCCATTGGTCTTAAAGGCTGATTCAGGATGGTATTGAGACGATGCCCCTGCATCGGCTTATCAATACACATAAGGGGAAAAATATTTTCATTGGAGAGCTTGACATTGCGTGCATCGTCTGAGAGTCATATGTCATCCGTGCTGATGCCAGCATGGGCAATCAAAAATCGGAGGACATATGCAGGCAGAACAAAAAAGTGCAGGTAGGGCGAGCAAGGCAGCGGTAGCCAACGCACGCGTGGGACTGGTTGACAAAGAGACCGGGGAAGTCTTAGATGAGGGCAGTCTGATCTACGTGCCAAGGCGGGTCAGGATAAAGGGGTTCTTCATGGGAATGCAAGGAGGGTTTGAGGGTTTGGCTAAACGCAAGCTCGGAGCTGAGGCCTTGAATGTGCTGATGCTGCTGATGGGCCGCATGGACTTTGAAAACGTAACGCGGATGACTCACAAGGAAATCGGCGAAGCACTGACGATGAAGCGCCAGAACGTGTCCCGAGCATTGAAGACATTGCAAGCGGTTGGCGTCATTGAGCCCGGCCAGCATCACGCACTTCACCTGCATTCAGACTACGGCTGGAAAGGCTCCGTTAGTAATTTGCGAAAACAGCAGACGGAGGATCTTAGGAAGTCATGGTTGCGTGCTTCAATCGTGTCCGCTGCGAAGCATGCTGAGGCAGATGCTGCGATCAGTAAATTACCAAAATACGCGGACTCAGCTGGGGCAATGAACTGATTTTTCACTTGCAGTCCATGCCACGGTGCAGAACTTGTCAGCCCAGACTTCTAACAGAAAGTCTGGGCTTTTTAACGAAGTAGACATCAAGACTGACCCGTTGCGTTGACCTTTGCTTCCGCCTTAGCTTTTGCTTCGGCTGCGGCCTTCGCCGCCTTTTCCGCTTTTTTCCGCCTTTGCTCGGCCTGTTGTGCGATGCGCTTGGCGATGAGTGGCAGAAAATCGCTCTGTGAGACTTTCAGCGCCGCGAAATCAATACCCTCATAGTCAAGTCGGCTGATTGCATCGTGCAGATTCGGCACCGTCAGCGCAGACGGATGAATGTAGTCATCATGCGAAGACAGCCGGGTGTCGATATCGTGCCCAACCATGGCCCGCTTCAATCCATCATTTACGCCCTTGCCCGTCAACGCGGTTACTACCGTGTGCCGGAATGAGTGGAAGACTTTGAGAGGGTCAATGATGTTGACCTCTGGCAAGTCGAGATAAGTGCCAAACATGCGGGTCATGTTTTTACGGTAGCCATTGGTGCCGCGTTGAACGTGAGGGAAGAGCTTTTTATACCCCGCTCTGGCTAGACTCATGCGATAGTCAACCAGACCCAAATCGATTAGCGCCTGATGGAGCGGGACTCGCCGCTTTGCGTTGGCATTCTTGCCCTTTAAGATGTCAATAATCCATATGCCCTTGACCGGGTATATCTGCTCCACATCAAGGCTTGCAATTTCTTCGGCTCGTGCGCCAGTAAACAAGGCAATCAGCGGGCACCAATAGAAGTCCGGCAATTTCAGCTTTTTCCGGTAGAAGTCCGGCTGAAAGATGCGTTGCAGTTCCTCAGGAGTGAACGGCTCATATTTTTCGGCATTGTTGTCCTCGTCAGCGATCAGGAGGTTCTTTGCCGGGTTGACCATGTTTACAGAATAGTGGCTGATGATGTATTCGAAGAACCCTTCGAGGACGGTCAAGTGAGCATTGACCGTGCGCGCGCCCCGACCTTGGTCGATCAATCCTGTTTTGTAGCCTGTCACTGCTTTGGCGCCAACCATGGCGACGTCCATATTGCCTATGGTCTTGATGAAGCCCTCCACAATGCCTCGGTGCTTTCTCCAAGTCGAGTCTTTCAGGGTTAGCTTTCGTTGTTTCAGGAATTCGGTTTTTGCTGTTTCCAGATTCGTGCCGCATTTCGCCATTGGCAACACCGCAGAGATGCCCGCCACCATTTCCGCTTGCCTAGCTGCCGCCATGCCCGCCAAGATTGCGGGCACCTGCGCGGCTTCCTCGGGCGTGTCGGTTTGAATGATGCCGTTGGGCAAGTCAATGGTGATTTTTTCGCGGATGCGCTGTTTGGCATCGGGTTTGAAAAGATGCGAAAAATTGCCAATGTCGTCATTCATGCGGGTCTCCACTGCGACGGACAGCGCCAAAGCACGCTGCCGGGCGATTGCTGAATCTTTGGTTCGTAGGCTGCGCCTGAACTCTGTTTTTCCAACGGTCGCCCGCAATGCTAACGGAACAATCAACCGAAAGTAGTAAACGCCGCAGCGGTCGCGGATCAGGCGGGGGGTTTTGATGCTCACAAGCAACTCCATGAAGGAGCTGGATGAGCGAAGTGGATGATAGCCAGCACCAAACGGGCCGGGAGGCCGCGCGGGGCGTGGGTTTCAAAAAGTGGTGCGGCTGGCGGGGATCGAACCCACGACCCTTGGCTTCGGAGGCCAATACTCTATCCACTGAGCTACAGCCGCGTTCAGAAGAGAAGGCGCATTGTAGGTGTTCTCGCAGAGGCCGCCCGTTATAATC
>RDXM01000118.1 GCA_004292595.1 Candidatus Kapaibacterium sp.
GACGAACCAGTACTGTCAAAGAACGCAGAGTGCAAGATACTGAATTTGTAGAAAACAGCAAAACGGTATAAAAATCTACATTTGACTGTATTTGTCTATATTTGTCTATGAAATCATTGAAGTTATTTGATACTCAAAAAGTGTGGAATTTCCCTAGCGGGAAATCGGTACGAGGGCAGTAAAATTTATTCAGTTTCGGTAGCACGGACACTCTTGTCTGTGCTGCTGCACGCGAACAAAACACACAGCATCAATCGCCTCTAATGCCCTTCAAACCTTGTGTTTGAGGGGCATTTTTGTTTGGAATTGCGCGAAAAAGAGTGCAAATTATGGTTCACCCAGTCGCATTTTTGTAGAAAAGGAAATTGTTATGCTTTTGGAATATGAAACAACGATAGTGGACGTACTTGAAAAATTTGAGATGCTACATTCTCCCATCGCAGATTTGCCTGCACCCCGCACTATTGCTGAATATCTAGCAATGCCAGACGGTCCGCCATACTATCAATTTATCCATGGAGTTGTGAAAAAAATGCCTTCACCAACACGCATACATCAAACCCTTTTGCAGCGTCTTTTTTTGCGATTGCATATTTTTGTTGAACAAAACGCGCTTGGTTGGACGTACTTTGCTCCGTTGGACGTGTATTTCGACGAAAAGAACTACGTGCAGCCAGATATTCTCTTTGTGTCGCATGAGCGAGAATACATTTTGCAAACTCGCATCAAAGGCTCACCAGACCTCATTGTAGAAATACTTTCGCCCTCAAACATTGCTGATGACGTTGTTGATAAAAAAGCACTCTATGAAGGCTTCGGAGTGCATGAATACTGGATTGTGAACCCAATGACCGAAAGCATTGAAGTATGGGCGAATGGTGAACATGGCTTTGTGTGCGTGAGCCGCGCAGAAAACGGTACAGGTAGCGTGGAATCACGGCTTTTGCAGGGTTTTTCGGTGGATGTGGCAAGTATTTTTGCAGCGTAATTTTTTTGAAAGGATACGTTTATGATAACAACAGCCCAAACCCCTCACAAATACACCTTCTCCGACGATGAAGAAGATATTGTAAACGTCTCGCCCTTTCACGGTTTGCAGATGCCCTTGGAGAATTTTCTTGACTGGGAGCCAGAAGCAGACGGCTGGAAATACGAGTGGGAAAATGGAACTATCATCGGAGAAGAGGAATCTATGAGAACAAAACAAATCGGTATTCAACAACGAATTTTACGCGCCTTTGCGCAAACACAAGCCTATGCGCAAGGCGGCGAGCTACTTCCAGAAGTTGATTGCGAACTGAGCGAAGGAATATTGCGCCGTCCCGATATTGCGTACTTTACTGCCGAGCAGATTGCCGCTGCCGATGCGGGAGAATATCCCATTCCCGCATTTGTGATTGAGATTGTTTCGCCGAGTGATAAAATACTTCCTATGATGAAAAAGCTCGCGGATTACCATACGGCTGGCATTCAAACGATTTGGTATATCTATCCGAGTGCCGGAATTGTGGAAGTTCACACCGACCGCACAAAGCCGCTTCGCTGCTTCGACGATGACGTTTGCTCTGCTGCGCCCGCCATTACTGGGTTTCAGATGACTGCGCGTCAGGTTTTTGCGAAATAAATTGCATACTTCCATGAAAAACTTCCTTTTGAAACTCCTCGCCCTCGCCGCACTCAGTATTGGTGCGATGTTCATACCGCTTTTCGCAGGTTCTTATGCGGCAGACTATATTGTCAGGGATAATGGGAAGTATTGCAAACCTACCATGAAAGTTGTGCATTATCAGCGTCGTAACTTGCTTCGAGACTGTTTATTTGGCACAAACGTCAAGAATGGCTATACCGACTGCAGTTTGATGGGTAAAATTACCAACTACAATGAGGAATTTCCTTGTCGAGGATTCCGTGATAATGCAGAGCGTTTTCACCGATTAGTTGCTATTACAAATCCCAATTTACTATCAAGTTCGCTGTTTTTTAGCGAAGATTTGTATCAAAGGAGCATTTCAAACCAGCGAGGTAATTTTTATTTTCCTCAGTATCCATGAGCCTTACAGCATGAATGTCGTCCTTGATACCAACGTACTTGTTTCCGCAATGCGTTCTGAAGTTGGAGCGTCGTTTAGGGTGATGGAACTAGCATTGCAAGAAGCATTTACGCTCCATGTTTCACCGCCGCTCTTTTTTGAATACGAAGAAATTTTACAACGACAAACATCATTGCATAGCACAGAAGTCTCGGATTTTCTTGCGGCATTTGTGGAAATTATCGAGAAACACGAGATTTACTTTCTCTTTCGCGGTGTTCTGCCCGATGATGACGATGCAATGCTCTTGGAACTGGCTATCAAAGCCCAAGCTGTGATTGTTACGCATAACGTCAGGCATTTTGCCAAAGCAGTAGATTACGGTATTGTTGTCATGCAACCACAGGAATTTCTCCACCAATTACAAACAAGACTATGATTATCACAATGGATGTTCCCGCTTCTATATACAAGCACTTAGCCCGCATTGCCGAAGAAGAATATGGCGACAGCTCTCCGCAAACTATCGGACTACTTCTCAGTGAAAACCTGAATGAAGTGTTTGACCGTTCGCTCAAAAGACGCTTTCAAGACAAGAATGTATCGGCTGAGAAGGCGATTGCCATTATGCGCAAACACGGCGCAGGCAAAGAACCTGAAGAATACGACCGTTTGTAAACAACATTGAAAGAAAATATGCGAACACTCTTGCTTAAATTCCTCGCTCTCGCCGCACTCAGTGTATGTGCGCTGTTGGTGCCGCTTGTCGAATATACTTTTTTGGAGGCAATATGAAACTCAATGTTGTGATACACCGCGCCGAAGAAGGCGGTTACTGGGCGGAAATACCTGCCTTGCCCGGATGTTTTTCACAAGCAGAGACAATGGATGAAATGCTGTTCAACATCAAAGAAGCGGCGGAAGCGTGCTTGGAAGTTGACGCATAGCGTATCAGTGAAATTGAACTATGCAGACCCTGTAAATTTAAGAATTTTCAGACTAAATAAAAACTGCTAAAATTTTAATAAATAAAAACTTACTACATTTTTTTGATTCTCAAAATACTATGCCACAAAAGACTGAAACTAAAACCCGCGTAAACAAGAAAAAACTTCTTGAAGATAGACAAATTGCATTTTTAATTGAGCAGTGGCAGTCTGAAAATTTTTCAGTTAAAATTTCCCTGCTTGAACAATTTGAATTTTTAGTAAGCGAATACAGCGAAATTGAAATAGGTAATTTTCGTTTAACAGAAAAAAAGTTGCCATTTTTTGAATCGAAATATACAATTGAGATTATTGATGATTCAAGAGACTTACATGATATGCCTATTGAAAATAATTTTAAATTTCTGAGACGATTACAGGATTTGTATGTAAGTGGAATTGAATATGTAGAAGAATCTGACCTAAAAAAGTATCTAATCAATCATAGAGCAGCGGAAGTAACGATTGGTAACATTTTATTACAATGGAACAAAAAAGACAAGGTCTATGATATCTTGTTGGTTGATAAAGAAAAAAATATTGAAGGCAAGATTTCAACCTCTGAAATTAGCTACAAAAGACATATTCTTCCAGTTATTCATGAATTTTCCGTATCAAAAACAGAGTATTCCAAACTAACTGAGGTGCAGATAAATAAGAACCTTGAAACACATTTTAGACAATTTTTTGAAAAAGCTCAAAAAAGTTCAGGTAATTTACGTGGTGCATATGATTTAGAATTGGGCGATTCAGATTTTGTTATAGAAATAAAATTAGCTTCATCACTAAAAAAAACAGATCAAAAAGATAGAGCATCGGGTCAGATAAAGCGTTATCTTCAAGAAGTAAAAAGCAATAACTTTCTGCTTCTTGTCATTGGTTTACAAAACGAAAAAAAAGAAAAAAATATTGTAGATATTGAAAAAGAGGTGGTCAAAGATTTCGACTGCTATTTTTGCTATATCACGGTTGAGTAGATTGATTAATCATGTTCAACAAAAGAACACAACATAAAATTGCTGCCATTTCATAACGACTGACTGGTTTAAGGGCGTATTTGCTGCCAACCCTTTTTAGGACGACTCAGACACAACCGAAAACTTAAAACTCAAAACTCAACACTTCTTCTAAAAAAATGGAACTTCCCAAAGCATACAATCCCAGCGAAACCGAACAAAAATGGTACGAATATTGGCTGAAAAACCGCTTCTTTGCTTCGTCCGACGTGTCGGAAAAGCCACCGTACAGTATTCTCATGCCGCCGCCGAATGTGACGGGCATTCTGCATTTTGGGCATATTTTGAACCACACCATTCAGGATATTTACATTCGCTGGCACAGGATGCGCGGCTATGAATCATGCTGGTTTCCTGGCACCGACCATGCGGGAATTGCGACGGAATCGAAGGTGGTGCAGCAAATCAAAAAAGAAGGTTTGACGCGGCAGGATTTGGGACGTGAGAAGTTCACGGAGCGCGTCTGGGAGTGGAAAGAGCAGTACGGCGGCATTATTTTCGAGCAGTTGAAACGGCTTGGAAACTCCAGCGATTGGGACAGAATGCTCTTCACAATGGATGAATCCTCGCAAAACGCCGTGCGCGAAGTATTTGTGCGCCTTTTCGACGAAGGTTTGGTCTATCGCGGCAAGCGCATCATTAACTGGTCGCCGCTTGCGCAGTCTGCTCTGTCGGATGAAGAAGTGCAGTGGCGCGAGGTGAAGGAGTTCATGTACACGCTGCGCTATACGTTTGAAGGCGACGACACGATAGAATTGAAGCGGGTTCTCAAGGATATTGTGCAAAATGAAGATGGAACAGAAACAACCACAGAGCGCACCGTACTTGAGCGCGTGAACTATCTCGCCGTTGCCACTGCTCGCCCTGAAACGCTTTTTGGCGATGTTGCTGTTGCCGTGAATCCCAAAGACGAACGCTACAAACATTTAATTGGCAAGCGTGTCCGTGTGCCGCTTGCAGGGCAGTTTGTGCCGATTATTGCCGATGATTACGCCGAAGCAGACTTTGGAACAGGCTGCGTGAAAATCACACCCGCGCACGACCCGAATGACTTTATGGTGGGCGACCGCCACTCGCTAGAGCGCATCAATACTATGAATCCCGACGGTACGCTGAATGAATTGACGGGCGAATTCAACGGCATGGAACGCTTCAAAGCTCGCAAGGCAATCATGGACAAACTGAAAGAGTTAGATTTGGTCGAGGAAATCAAGGATTACACGCACAACGTCGGCTATTCCGAGCGCGGCGGCGAGCCGATTGAGCCATACTTGTCCGACCAATGGTTTGTGCAAATGAAGCCGCTTGCCGCACCAGCACTCGCTTCGGTGAAAAATGGCGATGTAAAATTTTACCCCGAACATTGGGTAAAAACCTACGAACACTGGATGACGGGAATCAAGGATTGGTGCATCTCGCGGCAGTTGTGGTGGGGCATTCGCATTCCAGCCTTCTACGCGGAGGATGGGCGTGTTGCTGCGGCGCGTTCGGAATCAGAAGCGCGTCAAAAGCTGGGACTGAGCAATGATGCGCCTTTGCGCCAAGACGACGACGTGTTCGACACGTGGTTTTCCTCCAACATTTGGGCAATGACCACGATGGGCTGGGACGGCTCGGACGCATCGCATTCCACGCCGACGGCATTGAAATTTTCGCCTACAAACCTTCTCGTTACAGGTCCCGACATCATTTTCTTCTGGGTTGCGCGGATGATTATGTTCAACCTGAAATTCAAAGGCGTGATTCCGTTCAAAGATGTGTATTTCACGAGCATCATCCGCGACGCAAAAGGGCGCAAACTCTCGAAGTCGCTTGGCAACTCGCCCGACCCGCTTTTGCTCATGGACAAGTACGGCGCAGACGCGATGCGCTTCACGATGATAAACGCCGCGCCGATTGGCACCGACGTAAAGCTCGACATCAACGACAAAACGCAAGATATTGCGTCGTTGGAATTGGGCAGAAATTTTGCGAATAAAGTCTGGAACGCCGCACGATTCCTGATGATGAAGCGCGAAGAAGCATACAACGACCTCGACCCAATGCAACGCTCACTGTCTTCCTTCATCCTTCAGCCCTCATCCCTCACCCTTTCCGACTTGTGGATTCAAGCGCGTTTCCACCAAACAATCAAGGATTCGCAAGCTGCGCTGGAAGGCTACAAGCTGAACGAGTACGCGCAAATCATGTATCGCTTTATTTGGAGCGACTTCTGCGATTGGTACGTGGAAGCAGTGAAAATCAGGCTCTATGCTTCAAGCGATAAAAACTACAACCGTGCGCTCGTGAACTTTGCGGTGAGTCTGTTTGACGGGGTTTTGCGGCTTTTGCATCCGATTATGCCGTTTGTAACGGAGCAGATTTGGCAAGCAATTACGTCACGTGCAGAAGGTGAAAGCGTGTGCGTCGCGCCCGTGCCGGAGTTTAGCGTGGAATTGGCTTCGGAGCAGGTTGTGGAGCGGTTTGCGCGGGTGCAATCGCTGACGGAAAGCATTCGTGCGCTTCGCGGGCTGATGAACGTGCCGCCGCATGAAAACTTGCCAGTGGTGGTGTCCTGTCCTGATGCTGCGTCGCATGAAATCTACGCTTCGGAAGAGCGCGTGATTCAAGCCATGACAAAAGCCTCCACGCTGGAAATCGCCGTAAACGCCGCAAAGCCTGATGGCGCGGTCTCTGCGGTGGTGCAAGGCGCGGAATTGTTCGTGGTGGTGAAGGGCGTGATTGACCCCGCGAAAGAGCGTGAACGCTTGCAGAAAGAGATTGCGCGTCTGGAAAACCTCGTCAAAACGACTGCCGCGAAATTGGCAAATGAGAAATTCGTTGCCAATGCCGCATTGGAACTGGTTGAATACGAAAAACAAAAGCTGACGAGTGCGCAGGATTCTATTCTGAAAATTCAGGCGAATATTGCGGAATTGGCGTAATTATTCACGTATTTACAAAACAACAATGCTTACTATTCACAAACAAATCGTTCTCGGCGAAGATAATACGCCCGTTGCGGTGCAAATTCCGATTGCGGAATTTGCACACATCGAAGAGGTTTTAGAAAATTATGGCTTGGCAAAACTCATGGAAGAATCTGCTAACGATGAGCGTTTAAGCGGCTTGGCAGCACGTGAATACTATAACTCGCTAAAAAATGCTGTACAAGATTGAATATACCAAGCGTTTTTTGAAAGACTTGGCATCCTTACCAAATGACGTGCAAAGTCAGATAGAATCTATTGTTTTTGAAGAATTGCCAAAGCATAACATTTTCTCGCTTGGGTATCTTGAGAAGATGCATGGATACAAGGACAAATACAAAATTCGTGTTGGTATGTATCGTATTGGCATCACCATTTATACATCCGAGCGAACTGTTGTTGTAGAACGTGCTGCTCATCGGCGTGAAATCTATCGCTTCTTTCCATAGCAATACCGACCTCTTGCGCCCAGAATTGTTCTTGATGAAATAATTCTTGAATAGTTATGAAAAGCGTATATTTGTTGCTGTGTGAACAGAACCTTCCAGCAGAACGCTCGTCAAAACACTCGTCAATGCTTGTTTGTAGCATATCGCATTCTTTGTAATGATTGTATAACAATTTTTCAACGATTTTACCACGCACGGCTTTATGAACACTTCTTCCGCACCGCTTATTCTCTCGGCGCAGCGCACCGCTATCGGATATTTTCAAGGAACACTTTCCGCACAAAGCGCACCACAACTCGGCGCACAGGCAATCAAAGCTGCCGTAGAGAGCGCAAACATCGCGCCCGAACAGGTGAGCGAGGTAATTCTAGGACAAGTATTAGCGGCAGGCGTGGGGCAAGCTCCCGCTCGTCAATCAAGTATTTATGCGGGTTTGCCGAAATCTGTTCCTGCACTTACTATCAACAAAATGTGTGGAAGCGGCTTGAAAGCTGTCATGCTGGGCGCACAGGCGATTTTAACAGGCGATTCGGACATTGTTGTTGCGGGCGGACAGGAATCCATGACGAATGCACCGTATTTGCTGCCGAAAGCGCGGGGCGGCTATCGCATGGGCAATGGTGAAATCCTTGATTCAATGATGTTCGACGGCTTAACCGATGCGTACGACAAAGGTCCAATGGGCGCGTATGGCGACCTCTGCGCCCGCGAGTACAAGTTCACCCGCGAGGCACAAGACGAATTCGCCATTGCGAGCTACAAACGTGCGCAAGAGGCGCAGAAAAACGGCTTTTTCGATGCAGAAATCACCACCGTCACGCTTCAAGACAAGAAAGGCACAACCGAAATTCGCGTGGACGAAGGTCCAGGGCGGGCGCAATTTGATAAAATCCCCACACTAAAACCCGCCTTCAGCAAAGACGGCACGATTACCGCCGCAAACGCAAGTTCTATCAACGACGGCGCAGCCGCACTGGTACTTGCTTCGCCGCAAAAAGCCGCCGAACTTGGCGCGAAGCCGATTGCCCGTATTCTCGCACAAGCCTCACACGCGCAAGAACCGCAGTGGTTCACGACTGCACCAGTAGGAGCAATCAAAAAAGCACTTGCCAAAGCGGGCTTGCAAGCGAGCGATATTGACCTCTACGAAATCAACGAGGCATTTGCCGTTGTGCCAATGGCAGCAATGCACGACCTCGCAATTCCCCACGACAAAGTAAACATTCACGGCGGCGCGATTGCGCTTGGGCATCCGATTGGTGCTTCTGGCGCACGTGTTCTCACCACGCTCCTCCATGCTCTGAAGCGCACGAACAAGCGGCTTGGCGTGGCGAGTTTGTGTATTGGTGGTGGCGAGGCGAGCGCAATTGTGGTGGAGATGTTGTAGAGTTTGAGGAATGGGCGGAAAACTACGTTTCTAAAGTCATTCAGTGGCACAGACATTCTTGTCTGTGTTTGTCGCCTGAAACTGGCACCAATGCTCACAGACAAGAATGTCTGTGCCACTATGAGGTTAAAATTCTTCTCAATAACAGTCATTGAGAAGTTCGCAGAAAAATCACCACAAACACCGCATAAAACCTAACGTTTTGCATTTATTTCCCTTTTGCCTTTTTTATGGAACGTGAAAAGCTGAATACTCACCAGAAAGCCTTACGTGTTAATCTCGACCCGCGTTGGTACGGAACATTTGCCGAAATTGGTGCCGGGCAAGAAGTAGTGCGCTGGTTCTTCCGTGTTGGCGGTGCGGCGGGAACCATTTCCAAAAGTATTTCTGCTTACGATATGACCGTGAGCGATGCTATCTACGGCGAGTGCGAGCGCTACGTTTCGCGTGCCCGCTTGGAAAGTATGTTGGAATACGAACACCGCCTGAACAGCGAGCGTTTGCAGGATTCTCGCGGCGACGACACCGCCTTTTTTGCCTTTGCCGATACCGTTTCCGCGCTTAATTTTCAAGGCACAAACGATTGCCATGGCTGGATGGGTGTGCGCTACCAAGCTCGTCCGCGCGACGAGGACAGCCAAATTATCATGCACGTCCGTATGCTCGACCGTGAAAATGCTTTGCAGCAAGAAGCACTCGGCATTGTGGGCGTGAATCTGCTCTACGGCGCATTCTACCTGCATCAAGACCCCGAAGCATTGCTCGAATCCTTGCTGGACGGCTTGACGACTGACCGCGTGGAAATTGACATGATTGAATTTTCTGGCATCGAATTCCGCAATGTCGATAATCGCCTTATGAGTTTGCGCCTCGTGCAGCTTGGTCTGAGCGAAGCGGCGATGTTTGCGGCAAATGGCGAAGTTTTACAGCCGTCGGAAGTATTGTACAAAAAGCCTGTCTTGGTCGAGCGTGGCAGCTTCCGTCCCGTCTGCTTTGTGAATATCGATATGCTGGAAGCCGCATCGGAGAAGTTCGCGCAGGAAGAAGGCGTGAAAGGCAAGCAAATTACGCGCCTCATGGAACTGACCATGCACAAGCTCATGGCGGACGATGGCGATGTGGACCCGCGCGATTTCTTGGCACGCGCCGATGTGCTTGCCGCCTCTGGCATGACCGTTCTTATCTCGGAATATTTCGAGTATGAAGGGCTTGTAAATTACCTCTCGCGCTGCACCAAAGAGCGCATCGCTATTACGATGGGCGCGGGTAGCCTCATGGAAATTTTCGATACGAAATACTATAAAAAGCTCGACGGTGGTATTTTGGAATCCTTCGGACGGCTCTTCAAAAGCGATGTGAAGCTCTACATTTATCCGCTCCGCGACCTGAAAACACAGGAGTTTTCGACCGTTGAAAACCTCAACATCGAACCGAGTTTAGAGCATCTCTACTCGCATTTGGTCAAGAATGGCTATATCGAACAGCTTGATAACTACAACGAGCAGTATCTGCATATTTTCTCCCGTGATATTTTGAAGAAAATCAAAAACCAAGACCCAACGTGGGAAGAAATGGTGCCGCCTGAAGTTGCGAAGGTGATTAAGCAGCGCGGCTTCTTTGGCTATAAGCGCAATGCAGTACGCTTGTAAAAAAAAATCTCGAAATTGATGAGCAGATAAAAATATTTAGTGGCACAGACATTCTTGTCTGTGTTCTCGCCTAAAACCCGCACTAACACTCACAGACAAGAATGTCTGTGCCACTGAAGCCTAGTGCCATAATGAAAATTTGTGTGTGTGTTCCGTTTCAACCTTCATTTTTCCTTGATTTTATTCCATGAAAACTATGCAAAAACGCTTCGTTACCTTGCCGCAGATGTTTGTTCAAGTAACAAACCATTACAGCGCAAGCAATACCGCGCCCGACAGGGGCGATAGCAGCAAATATGTGTATATGCGCAAAGTCGGCAAAGAATATGTCGGCATGAATTACGATGAGTTCCGCACTCTCACCGAGAGCTTCGCGGCTGGGCTGGCGAAACTGGGCGTCAAGCGCGGCGACAAAGTAGGAATTGTTGCCGAGAACCGCATAGAATGGGTGATTTCAGACTTTGCCACGCTCTGCATGGGCGCAGTGAATGTGCCGATTTTCCCAACAATGACTTCCGCGCAGGAATCGTACATTTTCAATCATTGCGGCGCGAAAGTGATTATTGTCTCGAATAAATTTCAGTTGAATAAACTCCTGAAAGTGCGCAGTGAAATCTCGACGTTGGAGCATATTATCGTGATGAACGACGACGTAGAAACCGATGCGCCTAACGTCATCAAGCTCACGGATGTCGTGAAAAATGGTGCTGCATCAATTGCCCGCGACGAGCGTAAAATCTGGTTTGAGCGCGAGGCAGCAGCTTCTTTGCCAGAAGATGTGGTAACGCTCATCTACACAAGCGGCACAACGGGCAATCCGAAAGGCGTAATGCTGACGAACACGAATCTTGTGAGCAACGTCGAAGGCGCGATGGATGCTATCAATCCAGGCGAAAAAGATATTTTCCTTTCCTTCTTGCCGCTCTGCCACGCCTACGAGCGCACTGCGGGCTACTACACGCTTTTTGCAAGCCATTCCACGATTGCATTCGCGGTCTCAATTGAGACCGTTGCCGACAACATGAAAGAAGTACGTCCAACTTACATGACCGCCGTTCCGCGCCTTTTTGAGCGCATTCAGGGTCGTATTCTCACAATGGTAGAAAAAGACACGCCCGCAAAACAAAAAGTTTTTCATTGGGCATTCGACATCGGCAAACGCTACGTGCGCACAAAACTCGCGGGTAAGAATCCATCACCCTTTCTGGCGGGTCAGTACGCGCTTGCAGACAAGTTAGTATTTGGAAAAATTCGTGAGCGGACGGGTGGTCGCTTGAAGGCATTTATTTCTGGCGGAGCAGCCTTACCAAAGGAGTTGGCGGAGTTTTTCATGGCGGCAGGTTTACTTATTCAAGAAGGCTATGGTTTGACGGAATCATCGCCTGTTTTGACCGTTACACGTGCGTCTGCGCCTGGTATCGGCAATGTTGGTAAGCCCTTTTTCAATGTGCAGATTAAAATTGCGGAAGACGGCGAAATTTTGGCAAAAGGTCCGAACATTATGAAAGGCTACCTGCACGATGAAGAAGCCACCCGCGCCGTTATCAACGAAGAGGGCTGGCTGCACACAGGCGATATTGGCGTGATAAATGAGCGTGGAAACCTCGTCATTACTGACCGCAAGAAGAATATTTTTGTGTCGAGCGGCGGAAAAAATATTGCGCCACAGCCGATTGAAAATACCCTTACACCAAGCCGTTTTATTGACCAAATCGTGCTTATCGGCGACAAGCGCGAATATTGCACCGCGCTTATTGTGCCAGATTTTGAATACTTAAAAGAATTTGCTGCGATGAATGGTTTGTTATACCCTGATTTGCCGTCCTTGCTGCAAAGCGACGCACTTTTGAAGGCAATTCAGATAGAAATAGACGCATTACAAGTGAACTTTGCAAAGTTCGAGAAGGTACGCAAATTCACGCTTCTGGAGAAAGCCTTCACGGTGGAAGATGGTGAAATCACGCCGAAGCTCAATGTCCGCCGCCATGTGGTAGAGAAAAAGTATGCAGATAAAATTGAGAAAATGTACGCGGAAGCGTGATAGACAGTGATGCACGATTATCAAAAACAATAAGTATTTATCAGCTTTATGGAAATTTTTGGCGCAAGTGAATTTGGTACAGCCCAGCGCAAACGCATTCTTTACGGCATTATTGCCTTGATTGCGGCTGCCTACACAGGACGTTTGGTGCAGCTTCAAATCATCGAAGGCGATGAATACCGCTCTAAATCTGAGCTTCAGGCAATTAAACAAATCATCAAAGAACCCGTGCGCGGCGCAATGTACGACCGCACTGGTACGCGCATTGTGCGGAATACGCCATCGCTCTCGGTTACTATCACGCCCGCCGAGTTCGATATGCGGACGCTGCCGTTTCTCACAACAATTTTAGAGAGCGACGAAGAAGAAATCCGCACAAAAGTAGAACGCTATCGCCGCATTGCTGGAACAACGCCCATTAAAGTCTATCGTGATGCCGACCCGCGTATTGTTGCAGCATTGGAGGAAAATCGGAATGAACTGCCGGGCGTGGCTGTTGTGGCGGAATCCAAGCGCGTGTACGATTTTAGTGGTAATTCGCCGCATCTCTTCGGCTACACGAAAGAAATTGCCGAAGCGCAGCTTGCGCAAATGGGCGATTACTATCGCCCCGGCGATGCTATCGGACACTCGGGCATTGAAGCCAGCTACGAAAACTTCCTGCGCGGGCGCAAAGGCACGGAGTTCGTTGCGGTGAATGTGCTGGGGCAGCGTGTGGCGAGCTTCAACAACGGCAAAAGCGATATTAACGCAAATGACGGTTTCGACCTCAAACTCGGCATAGATATTCGCCTTCAGGATTACATTGATTCTCTGATTCAACGGCGCGGCGCGGCAGTAGCGATTGAACCCGCGACGGGCGAAATTCTCGCGCTCGTCAGCAAACCCGACTACGACCTGCGTAAATTTAGCGGGCGCACGCCGAAAGCCATCTACGATTCTATCGCCAACGACCCCGAAACGCCGATGTTCAACCGCGCCACACAAACCGCATATCCGCCGGGTTCGACATGGAAAATGCTCATGGCATTGGCGGGATTGCAGGAGGGAATTGTTACGGAAAATTCCACGTTTTTCTGCGCAGGTGTGTTCCGATATGGCAACAAATCGTTCAAGTGCCACGGTGGGACGCATGGAGCGATTAGTGTGCGTCGTGCTGTGCAGGTTTCGTGCAATTCATATTTTTATCAACTTGGCTTAAAGCTCGGTGTGAAACGCTTTGAGCAGTACGGAAAAATGTTTGGATTTGGCTCGCGCATGAGCAATGATGTGGTTGATGAAGGTGCGGGTATTCTCCCGACGGAGCAATACATGAACCGTCGCTTTGGAAAAAATGGCTGGGGGCAGGGTGTGTTGGTGAATTGGGGCATTGGGCAGGGCGAAGTTGGCGTTACACCGCTTCAAATGGCAACCTACGCCGCCACGCTTGCCAATAAAGGCTTGTGGAATCAGCCGCACGTTGTTCGGTCGCTTGTTGATAGAGTCTCCAGCCAAGAGCAGCCGTTATCTGTCGCCTCGAAGCAAGTTCCTATCAAGGCAGAATATTTCGACCTCATCCACGATGGTATGGCTGCTGTGGTGCAGGGTGCTGGAACAGCGACAAATGCTCGCATTGCAGGTATTACGGTCTGCGGTAAAACAGGCACAGCACAAAACACCCAAGAAAAAGACCACGCATGGTTTATTTGCTTCGCGCCTCGGGAAAAGCCTCAAATCGCCCTTTGTGTGATGATTGAAAATGCAGGCTTTGGTGGTAGTGTGGCTTCTCCGATTGCACAAAAAATTATGGAAAAGTTTTTTGCGTTGCAACGCCTTGACAAAGAAAAACAAGAGCAATCAGCGGGCAAAGGCAACGAGAAAAGCGCACCGCAACAAGATTCTACGCGCCCAAAAGCACAGGAAATTGCTCGGCGTAGCAACGACTAATCACCAGTGCGCACGAACAAAGAGAAACAGACCGACTATGCACAGCGCAAAATATTGTCGTGCTAATTCACGGAGCTTTTGTAAATTGGCAGCCGCATTTCTTTTATCCACGGCGGGCGTGTGTGCTTGGTAGATGTTTTAGCACGTGCGTTCGCTGTTTTTTATCCCTGTACTGCCGACGAATCCTCGCTAACGCAAAGACTCACTCAAGCAAAACGATACGAAGACGGGCAAAAAATTTCTTGTACCTCACGCTCCATGCGGACCGACACGCGGCAGAGGCGCACGGTCGCGCACGTAGAGGTTTGTCCATGCTCGCATATCGGCGTTACTTTCTTCGCGCCGTCCAGCCAGTACGTGGTCGGCATTGTCGTAGATAATGAGTTTGTATGGATGAAGAGATTTTTGCAATCCCTCACCCAAACGATAGGCGTGGTCGGCTTCCACACGACGGTCGCCGCTTCCGTGCAGGACAAGAAGCGGTGTTGTTTTGCAGAGTTTTTCTGTAAAAAATGCCACCGAGCGCTGGCGCAATTCTTCTTCTGAAAAAGGTTTTGGTAAAAACTTCTCTGCTAAACTCAGAATGTACGCCTCTTTCGGCAAGCCTATAAAATATGTTGGCGCACCAAAGGTAATAGCCGCTTTGAAAATATTAGTGCGCGTAAGCATCTGCAACGCCATCATGCCACCGCGCGAACCACCAATAATGCCAATGCGCTCGGTATCAACATATTCCAAACCTTGCAGCAGTGCCAGCGCGTTCAGCGCGTCATCCACATCGCCTGCGCCCCATTCTTCCGTGCCTTCCGAGCCGCCGCGCCCGCGATACTGGCTCGCTATCACCACATATCCCCAACTTGCATACAAGCCCACAGTTGCCGCCGCCGTCATGCTCGAAAGGGCGCCTTTTTCACCCGTCCCACCAGCATTAAAGACGAGTGCGGGCATTTTTGCTTCCGTTGCTTGTGGCAAGCCTAAGTACGCCTTAATGCGCAATCCCTCGCTCCAATACGTGAGTTCATGGAGTTGCACCGCAGAAAAGGACGTAAAATCTTCGCTCGTCATTGCGCGGCGCGACATGGAAAGAATGTTGTCGGGAATAGCAACGGGGCGAGAATCTATGAGTGTTCCGTTTATCATGCTGTGATTGTGAACATTGGTGGAGGTGTGGTGATAGCGAGGATTTTTGCAAACGATGTGGGTATTTTTCTTTTGGGTGATAGAATACACCAGTGTAGAGACAAGGCAGTACCTTGTCTCTACGTTTCAATCGCCAACAACATATGCAGTCTTATCGCCCAAAAGAGAAAAAAGTCATTTACGCTTCGTCCTGCGGCGCGTAAATCACGTAGCCACGCGGCGGTGCCCAGAACTCCCCGCGCCCGCTTCCATCGGTTACTTTGTCTTTTGGCGGCGTACCGTCGGGAAGTGCCGTCCACGCGATTGGCTTGAAGGCGGTGTTGCGCCAGCGCGTCTGCACCCGTGCGCCGTTCCAGCCTTTATGCTCATTGCCAACGTCATTGCCGCTATTGAGCACGTAGATTAAGCCGTGCTGCTCGCTCCAGCCGTTGCGCTGCATGATATAGACGCTGTTGTCCAAATAAATCACTGAACTCATGCCGCCAGCGTAGTTTTTATGGACATTTACAAGTGCTTCAATGCCATTCGGTGTGCCTTCTTTCGCCAGTCCCCAGTTGAAATAATCTTGCCAGAACACGCAGGGATAGCCCTCGTGCGTCAAAATAAAGGAATACGCCAAGAGTTTATCGCTTACAATCGGATGGTCGCGGACAATATCATGATTCTCCACAAACGTCACCGCGTCATTCGGGCGGCTTGTCAGCAATGTTCCTGGATGTGGCAAATTGCGCAAACTCCAGCCTGGAACGTCGCATAAATCCTTCAAGCGTCCGCGCAAAGGGAAGTCAAATGCCTGCACGGGATTGTCGCCCGTCGCGTTCACGCGGTTCAGCCAATCGTCAATCACCGCCTTGCTGTCCCAGCATTCGCCCACGCCGAAGGGCTTGTATGTCTCACCATTCCTTGTGTAGCGTAGTCCTTGAATGGCATCAATCAGCCACACGCCAAAACCTTTCACGAAGTCGTAGCGGAAGCCATCGAAGCCGATTTCCTCGACCAAATATTTCGCAAACTTCAAGAATTCACCATAGACGTAGGGATTGTAATGGCACAAATCAGGCATTCCGCCAAAAGGGTCTTCATCGTGAGCGCGGAATGTGGATGGGTGAAATGCCTCCCAATTACGCGGAAACTTGCCGCTTTTCGGCGCGAATTTCGTCCACACTTTTTCGCCCGTTATTGGATTAACTTCCTGCTCATCCGCGCCGTTATTGTGATTCAGCACCATATCGGCATACACCTGCATATCGTTTTCATGCGCCGTTTTGATGAGCGCGACGAGTTCATCTTTCGTGCCAAACCATGTTGGGATAGTGTCTTTCTGGTCGAATTCTCCCAAATCGTAGTAATCATACGGGTCGTAGCCCATCGACATTCCGCCGACGTTTCCAGCCTTGCTCACTGGCGGCAGCCAAAGCGCGGTAAAACCTTGCTTGCGCAGCGCGGGAATATTTTCCTGCACAAATTTCCACCACGCAAATTCTTTCTTTTCTTCTTTGGGACAATCCCAGTAAAATGCTTGCATGAGTACGCCCATAACACACTCGCTCCTTGCTTGGTTACTTAGTTCTTGGTTACTTAGTTCTTGGTCATTTTGATTTTATATTGAGTCGAAAGTATAAAGAACAATAGTGGCACAGACATTCCTGTCTGTGTTTGTCGCCTGAAACCCGCGCTAACACTCACAGACAGGAAGTCTCAAGCCACTACTGAAACTCTACCCTCTCCTTAATTCTTCAGCGATTCCAGCAAAATTTCCGATACGTCCCGAACCTTGACATCATCTGCTCTGTCGGCAGATTTCACGCCGTCGGTCATCATCGTCATACAGAACGGGCAATTTACCGCAATCGTGTTCGCGCCTGTTTTCATCAGCTCTTCGGTGCGCTCTTCGTTCACGCGCTTGCCGTCATGTTCTTCCATGAACATTCGTCCGCCACCCGCGCCACAGCAGAAACCTTTGTCTTTGCTGCGCGGAGCTTCGAGGATATTTAAGCCCGGCACGTTCAAAAGTGTGTTGCGAGGCGCTTCGTATTCGTTGTTGTAGCGTCCTAAGTAGCACGAATCATGGTAAGCGACGGCTTCTTTCGAGACCGAACCATTTGCTTTTTTCACGTTCAATTTGCCCGAAGCCGTGAGGTCTTGGATAAATTGCGTGTGGTGAACAACTTCGTATTGCCCGCCAAATTGCGGATAATCATTTTTCAGCGTGTTCAAGCAGTGCGGACAGGTTGTAACAATTTTTTTCACGTTGTAACCGTTCATCGTTTCGACGTTCATTTTCACGAGCGTATCTGCCAAATACTCGTTTCCAGCGCGGCGGGCCGTGTCGCCTGTGCAACGTTCTTCCGTGCCGAGAATGCTGAAATTTACGCCAGCAATTTGCATGAGTTCAGCAAAGGAGCGGGTTACACGCTTTGCACGCTCGTCGTAACTGCCTGCGCAGCCAACCCAGAACAGCACATCAAAATCTGCGTTTTCGGCAACGGTTTTTACGCCTGTGCCTTCTGCCCAATCCGCACGCTCGCTGGACGAGAACGCCCACGGCGTGTAGTTGTTTTCCATATTTCCGAAAGCGGGCTGCACTTCGGGCGGGAAGTTTGCTTCCATGAGAACGAGCGAGCGGCGCATTTCCACAATCGCTGGCACGTGTTCAATCATCACGGGGCATTCCTGCTGACACGCGCCGCAGGTGGTACATTGCCACAGTGCTTCAACAGGGATATAATCGCCGATGAGCTTCTTGTCAATAATTGCTTGTTCGTCGGAGGTGAGTTCCTGTCCCGCTTTCTGCTTCAGCACGAGCGGAGCTTTGTCCATCGTGCGGTCGTGAATAGCGACGATAATTGCGCGTGGGTCGAGAATTTTTCCTGTTTGATTTGCTGGACACACGCTCGTACAGCGTCCGCAATGCGTACACGTGTAGCCGTCCATGAGCGTTTTCCACGTAAAATCTTCGATATCGGTCGCGCCAAATTTCTCAACGCCTTCTTCCTCGAAGTTGATAGGTTTTAAGCTGTTTGGATAGCCTAAATTGCCAAAGAACGTGTTTGGAAGCGAGGTAAGAACGTGCAAGTGCTTGGAATACGGCAAATAATTCATAAAGCCAAACACGAGCAACATATGGCTCCAGAAGAATACTTCAAAAATCGTATGCGCCGCCGAAACAGGAATGATGCCCGCGACAAGCGACGAGATAGGACGCACCGCCCACGAAAAATCTGCAACCAAGGCAACACGCGCCGAGTTTTGAAGCAAAATAGAAGTAACAATGCTGAAAATGGTGAGCAAAATTACGCCCGCTTCAATTTTCTCGCCTTCCACCTGCAAACGCGCGAGTTTGGTGATGTAGCGTCGCCAAATTGCCGCCATTGAGAGTATCATAATCACAGCGCAAAATACGTCAATCAGCAAGGTCATTGCGGAGTAAATCGGACCCAGAAAATTCAGCGACCAACCGTCGTGCAAGCCTTCCAGAATGCCCTCTGCGGCGGAGGCGAGCAGCACCAAAAAGCCCCAGAAAATACCAGCATGAATTGGTCCTGCGACTTTATCACGCAGAATTTTGCTTTGTCCAAATCCAACCTTCAGCAACAGTCCGATGCGCGCAGGGATATTATCCAAGCGGTCTTCGGGCTTGCCGAGCTGGAGATACGAAATAAGGCGACGCACGTTGAAGGCGATTCCGCCAAATGCCGCGCCTAAGACCAGTAAAAACACGATGTTCTTGATTCCCATACCAACTCCTCTTTTGAGAATTGAAATTAAAAAAGTTTATGTTGTCGATGTTTTAGAATGACGTATTCTGCGCATTCTGCCTTTCCTTAGCTTTCTGGGTCAATACCGAGTGCGCGAAGTTTTGCTGCGAGGCGTTCTATCCTTTCGCTATCTGTTTCAGCGTGTTTATGCTGCTTTTGAGTGTGTTTATATTTTTCTTCTAAGCGTTTGCGCTCGGCTCTCAATTCTTCCAATTCTTCCAATGCCTTTTCGTACAGAAGACCGATTCTGATAAATTCCTCAGTATTATCTGGCTTTGCTGGCTTATCGGAATCGGGGTAAATAATCGGTGAAGTTTCGTTGTGAGACGGCATAACAACTCCTTATGCCGCATCGCGGTGAACCGTTTCAGGCGCGAATGCGGGAAAACACACCGCAATATATTCCGCGCCATCGGGATGCGGCGTACTGTACCGAACCCACTCGTTTGGATGCGTGATAATTGCTTGCCCTGCCTTTGCAACAACCGTCCCCGTGCGTGATTCTACCTGCATTTCACCACGCAAAACTATCGTGAACTCAGTAAATTCAGGCGTTTGCCCAGGCTCGACCCAACCAGATGGACTGGTCATTTTTGCCACGCTTACGCCATCGGTTGTGGAATTTACCCGCCCGATGTATTCTTCGATGCGCTTTGGTTTATTGCCTACGGCGTGTATGATACTGGGTGCTTCGATGAGAGTTGGCATGATACCTTGCTTGCAGATAGATTGTGGGGAAGAATAGTTGATATGCAAACTATTTTTGTAGAAGAAGTAATCTACGCAAAGACGCGGGAAAATCCAATGGGAAATGCAGAAAAAATATGCTAACAATGTACTTTTATCCCTAAATTCCCGTTACTTGTCCCATTTTCAACGCTATGTTGAGGCTTTTTCGTATTTTCTGTGCTGCGTTGTAGCGGCATCATGCGGCAATGCGTAGATTGTCATTTGAACGCAGATGAAGATGATTGAATTGATAAAGATGATAAAGACAAAACAGCTACACACTTGATTCTATACGCTCTTTCATCATCTTCATCAATATAATCATCTTCATCTGCGTCCCAAAAAATCATAAAAATCTGCGCTCCGCTTCAAAAAAAACCGACCATGCTGCACTTTTGACCATTCTTTGCTCTGTTGTTATGCTGTGTGTTTCTCTCTTTCGGAATTTGCTCGTGTTGATTCTCCTCCAAGCCGCATCAATCCTTGTTGCGGACGCACAATCCTTCACCGTATTTCAGCCTGACGCGAGTGCGTACCCGCTTGTGAAAGCACAGTTTTACGCGCTTTCCGCCGATGGTCGCCCGATGCTGAGTCTCACCAACAGCAATTTTTCCGTCCGCGATAACCGCACCGATGACCGCAAAATCGTCAGCATCGAATATCCGCCAGAAACAAGACTCCGTGCGGTCTCTGCGGTATTAGCTGTGGATGTTTCTGGGTCAATGGCGCAAGAAGAACGCATGACCTTTGCCCGCGATGCTGCTACGGACTGGGTTCGCACCATGCCACTCGACATTTCCGAATGCGCACTCACGAGCTTTGACGACGACAGCTACGTGAACCAAGATTTTACGCGCCTCCGACCGCGCTTGCTTTCCGCCGTGCAAGCTCTGAAGCCGCTCAACGGTACAAGCTACGACAAAGGTTTTTTGCAAAAATTGACGGGATGCCTGAACGTGGCGCGGCGCGGTGCATTCAAGCGTGTGGTCGTGTTTTTAACCGATGGTTTAGGTGGCGGTGTGCAATCGAACATCGTCGAAGCGGCGCGGCGCGACAGCGTGAGTGTGTATTGCATCGCGCTTGGCTTGAAAATGCCACTTATTTTGAAGAATGTCGCCGATAGCAGTGGTGGTGCGTGGTTTGAGAATATCACCTCGCGCGATGAGCTTATCCGCATTTATCGAAAAATTTTATACGAAACGCAAAATATCCAGCCAGCAACAATCACCTGGAAAACAGATGTAGCCTGCTCTCCAAGCCGCACCACGCTTGTCAGTTTACGCTCGGCGGAAGGAGAATTGCAATCGACTGTGAAATACGACACGCCGCCCATTTCGCTCGTCCGCCTTCAGGCGCAGCCGCGCTCGGTGGTGTTTCGGGAAGTGGCAATCGGCAATTCGCAAGGGCAGCGCATCACGCTTCGCGCCTTGTTCCAGCCCGTTACGATTACCGCGATTGAAACGAATAATCCTGAGTTCAAAATTGCTGGTGTGCAGCTTCCCATCACGGTTTCGGCAGGAACGGTGACGACGTTTATTGTTGGATTCACGCCGCAAGATTCCACGCCGCAAGTAGGGCGCATTGATATTCGCACTGCCACCTGCGACCCCATTTCCCTCTACGCCCGCGCCACGTACAGCAATAAACAAGCGGCAGCCACGCAAACACTCAGCATTACTGCGCCTTCTGAAGGTGATTTGCTCTACTCTGGCGCAGACACCGTGCTGTCCTGGTCAGGAATTATGCCCTCCGAAGCCGTTGAGCTAGAATACAGCACTGATGCAGGTTCTACGTGGAAAAACATCACCGAAAGCGCGGCGGGATTGCGTACCATATGGCGTGTTCCGCCCGTTGCGTCGGGTGCGCTTGTAAATGGCGACCGCTCGCGTCCGATGCGCGTGAGGGCGCGTCAGGTCTGGCAAATGCCCGAAGGTTCGAGTGAACCTGATATGCTCTTGGATGCGCATTGGGGTTCGATTTTATCGGCGAAATTCAGTCCCGACGGTACGAAAATTCTCACCGCCAGTGCCGATAGAACCATGCGGCTCTGGGATGCATACACAGGCGTTTCGCTTATCACCTACGAAGGGCATACAGGCTTGGTCGCCGACGCAGCGTTTAATGCCGATGGCACACGCATTATTTCTGCCAGCCACGATAACACGTGCCGCATCTGGGACGCAGAGACCGCACAAATGCTCGTTACAGGCTATGGTCAAGGCTTGAATCAAATATTTTTTTCGCAAATGAAAATGACGGGTGCAGAACGCTTGCAATTCGCCAGCACGGACAGCCGCAAGTTTTTCAGCGCAGTTTTTTCGCCGGACGGAAAAGAAGTAATGACGACCAGCGATATTGGAATGGCGGTGCAATGGAAAGCAGCATCAATGCGCCCTGTGGGGTTTGTTCGGCAGGTGGGCGGTTCTGTGTATTCGGTGCGGTACAATCAAGCAGGAAATAAAATTGTAACTGCTGGCGGCGACTTCTCTGCGCGGCTTTGGAGCGTACAAGGACGCTCACCAGAGCAGTCTTTTTTCGGGCATACCGCGCAAGTTCTCCATGCTGCCTTTAGTCCTGATGAAAAAAACATTGTAACTGCCAGCGAGGACGGAACGGCGCGGGTCTGGGACATAAAAACGGCGCGTCCGCTCTTCACCATGGCACACCGCGCATCGGTCTGGTCGGCGGAGTACAGCCCCGACGGAAAGCGCATCGTTACTGCATCGCTGGATGCAACGGTACGGCTGTGGGACGCTCGCACGGGCAAGCAGCTCGCCGTTTTACGCAGCGCAAATAATGACAAACTGGGCTTTCAGTACGCGGAATTCAGCCCCGACGGCAGTCGCATTGTGGGTGCGGGCATCAACGCATTTGGAAATATCTGGGAAATTGGCGGCGGTTTTTTGCAAGAAGCGGAATCTAAAATCTTTCGCGTGATTGCGCCGCAAGCAACGGTGCGGGATGCAAGCATGGGCGGCGTAGCGGTGGGTGCGGTGAAAGATTCGCTCGTGGCAATACTTTCCAATCCCGACAAAGCCCTTGTCCGCGTGATGGATGCTCGTATTGTGGGCGCGAATGCAGAAGATTTTTCGCTCGTTTCGGGCATTCCACCTTTCGACCTTGCTTCTGGCACAACAAAATCCCTTGAAGTCCGCTTCCAACCTCGCGCGACGGGCAACCGCACGGCAACGCTGGAAATCATCACCTTGACAGACACACTCCGCGCCAAACTCACGGGCGAAGGACAGCAACGCCTTCTGCAAGCAGCACCATTACTGGAGTTTGGGAAAATTTTGGTAAATAAACGTAAAGATACCACGATAACGCTTGTGCGCAACGTCGGTACGCAAAGCCTGACCATTACTCGCATTCAGGCATTGGGTCCGAATACGGAAGCCTTTAGCGCGTCGTTGGTGCAGAAGCGTCTGCCGTTTACGGTGCAAGCGGGCGATAGCGTGAGTGTTCAAGCGAGTTTCACGCCAAAGAGCAAAGGGCTTGCGAGCGGTGGCGTAAGAATTGACGTAAAATCTGATGCACAAGAGAGCGGGAAGCCGCTTCAAGTCTTGTTTGTGGGCGATGGCGTTACGCGGGCAATGCAAGCGGAACTCGGTGCAGAGCTTCTTTCCTTGACCACTCTCGGCACTGCGAGCGATACCGTGAGCAACATGATAAAATCCAACAGCTTGCGCATTGAAGAACTCGAAACCGTGATGGTGCGTCCTGTGCTGAATTACCTCTTTTTCGATGAAGCAAGTGCCGAGATTCCCGCACGGTATCGGCGTTTGCTGGCAGATTCGACGCAGTTTTTTCAGGAAAATACGAGCGATTCCCTTTTGCGAACATTGAACACCGCACAAAACCTACAAAACCAGCAACAAAGCGGCTCAGGAAGCGGCTTGGAAGGATATTACGATATTTTGAATGTCTTCGGAAAACGCCTCCGCGAGCGCGTGAATACGAGCCTCAAGGTTCTCGGCTGCAATAGCGACGACGGTGCGGAAAAAGGAAACACCGCACTTTCTCGCAAACGCGCCGAAGCTGTGCGCGACTATTTACAAGCAGTGTGGGAAATTGACGCACGGCGCATCAGCATTCAAGCCAGAAACAAGCCAGAACGTGCCTCGAACCCGCTTGACAGCGACGGCGCGGCGGAAAATCGCCGCGTGGAATTATTCCTTGAACCGCAAGAAGCAATGTCCCCGCAAGCAAGCAATGAAGCGATATTTACCGCAGAACCAAGCGTGGTGAGGCTTTCACCGCGTGTGGTGTTTGCAAAAATGGAAACAAAAACGGAGGAGCAGGAAACGGATAAAGAAGAAACTATCAACGAATGGTCAATAGATATGATGCTTGGACAGCGCATCATTACGACACTTTCAGGCACGGGCGCACTTCCGGCAACAATAGATTATCGCCCCACAAGCGCGGAATTACGACGTTTTGCACTCAGTTTTCAACAAACACCTTCATCAAATTCCCCACTTCGTTTTCGCCTTCGTGCAAGCAATGGTGCGGGTGAGAGCGTTGCTGCGGAAAGCGCAATTATTCCCTTTAGCTTACATACACTGAAAAATAAACGCTTCGCAGACAGCACCAATACTCGTGTAGAGCGATTTGCCCTCACCTTTTTCGATTTCGACAAAGCAACCGTCAGCCCGCAAAATGCACTTATTCTCAATCTCGCCAAAAGCCGCATGAATGCTCGCACCGATGTCAGCGTTCTCGGCTACACCGACCGCATGGGCGATGCCGCCTACAACAAACGTCTCTCCAGCGACCGCGCCACTGCTGTCGCCGCGCTGATTCCTGCGTTGCCCTCGCAAAACAAGCAAGTACGCGGCATTGGGGAGTCTATTCTGCTGTATGACAATAGCTTGCCCGAAGGAAGGTTTTATTGCCGCATGGTGGAGATTTTTTTGAAAACGCACCCATAGTCCGCATTCGTCAGCATCCATGCACGGCGTACAAAATGAATAAAAATTCATTCTTTATACATTGATAAACCAGAAAACTTCATGCAATTTTGCGGTATGTAATTTGCACCTAATTTTATACGCTTCTTGATTGCATCGTCTTTCGCAGGACGAGATATGCTGAAGAAACTCCTCAAAACATTCACAAACACAGTACACTGATACGACGTTTTTCCGCTTCAAAGCTATGTCCACGCTTGCATCATCTTTGGGGGCGAATGCGCATCCCACGAAACAACGTTTTTATATCCTTGATTTTGTGCGTCTTATCGCAATGATAATGATGATGCAAGGTCATACCATGGACGCGATGGTTTCCGTGGAGTATTTGAATGTTGCCGAATTTCCTTGGAACATTTGGCACTTTTTGCGGGGCTTAACGGCGCCCACGTTTTTGATAATTTCTGGCGCAGTACAAATCTTTGCGACCAAGCGCGATGCAACGGGACGTGTGCCGTTCAAAACGATTCAGAAGCGCGTTCAATGGGGACTTATGCTTATCGGAATGGCGTATTTACTTGTGTTTCCAGCAAATCGGTTGCTAGACTTACCCTTTGTTTCCCACGAAGGCTGGCGGGCATTTTTTCAAACAAATATCCTGCACGTTTCTGGTGTAACGCTGATTTTCTCGGTGCTTCTTATGAGCGTAACACGCTCGAACCGAGCATTTGCTGGTGCTTCGGTTTGTGTTGGCTTGCTGATTCTCGCATTTGCTCCTATCGCCGATTCGATAGATTGGTTTGCTGTTGTGCCAGAATGGTTGGGTGCGTATTTTACGTTCAAGCATGGTTCATTGTTTGCAATATTTCCATTTTCAGCGTATATGTTTTTGGGTATTGGCATTGGCTATGCGCTTGCGGAAATGCCTGCGCGTGAGCGAGAACGCCGCTTTCCGCCGTTTGCATTTGTGGCAGGGAGCATTGCACTTCTGGCGGGAGTTATCGGCACATATTCGCCTCTTACCCTCTTCCCAGCGCATGATTATTACTTGGCAAGCCCGTGCTTCGCGCTCATTCGTGTTGGCTGTGTGCTTGTGTTTATGGGCATTCTGACGTACCTCTACGCCAAAACACGCCGTTTTGAGGAGTATTATTCGCGCTTAGGAAAAAAATCACTGTACATCTACACCTCTCATCTTATCTTGCTCTTCGGTACGCCGTGGTTTGGTGGCATTGCTCGGGCACATTATCGCTCAATGACGCTCATGGATGGCTGTATTGTAGCTCTTGGTGTTGTTGGATGTACCTTGCTTTCTGCCTATATTTTAGATTATTTTCAGCGCAACTCCCGCTCATTGCGCGAAGGCATCCGCATCTCTCTGGCGGCGATGCTGCTCTACGCCTTGTTGGTCTGAAACGGTGCGCTGGGGCTGCGCAATACTGGTGCTTATTTCTTGCTCTTCTGCTACACAATTCTTTGGAATTTTCAAGAGAAATTTCAGAGAAACTTGCGCACAGGCTAAAAAAATCGTATATTTGTGGCTGTTTCATTCCGTATGCTGTTGAAGATATCTATAGAGTCGCCAATAGCATAATTTTCATACTCAATCGTGGAGCAACTCGTCTATGGCAGCAACAGCTACGGCAACACCTCGCAAACGTCGCAGTCGGAAAAATAAGTATATTACGCTCCATTCGCCCTTCCTGATGAAGGAAACAAAGCATGAGTTGATAGGTGACCCGATAGAAAATAATGGTCGTCGGCAGCAATGGGCGCGGTGTACACGAACGCATCATTCGCAGTTGGTTGATTTAGACGAATTAGAGGCAAAAGCAAATAGCAAAGACGATGATTTTGTGATTTCCCGTGAGAATGCTGTTTCGTATAATCCACGCCACGAATACGGCATCGGCGACACTATCTCTCACGAAGTGTGGAACGTGCTCGGGCGCGTTATCCGCAAAGAAATCACCAGTAATGGCAGCCACGCGATTGTGGTACAATTTGAGGACAAAACCGAAAAACGCCTTATTGAAAAATTAAGTATTTAAGGCGAGTCTGTCGGCTTGTTTTCAGTAACATAACATTCTAGCGTAAATCACATTTTTTTGTTTTAATTATCTAAGGACCTTGCATCGTGATTGGTGTAACAATTCAAACTAGCGAATCTATTGATAAAGCACTCCGTCGTTTCAAGAAAAAATATGAGCGCAGTGGTGTCTTGAAAGAATTCAAAAAACGCGCATTCTTTACTAAGCCGTCAATTCAAAAACGCTTGTCGAAAATGAAAGCTGTGCGCCGCCAAATGCGCCTCACTATGGAGCAAGAGTAAGCATTTCCGCTCCCTCTTAATGGCAATAAGCAGACAAGGCGACTACATAATTTGTAGTCGCCTTGTCCGTTTTTCTGTGTTCGCAACATTTTCGCAATGTGATACCACGTTGAATATCGCGGTTTATTTTCCTGAAATCTTTAAGCGATTGATAGAACGTGCGAGCGAGAGTTCTGCCCGTACTGCATCGTGATCGGAGCGTTTTGCAAGGCGTTCTTCGGCACGCTGCTTTGCTTCTTGAGCGCGTTGAGCATCAATGCTACCCGCTTCTTCTGCCGTCTCAACAACGCATGAAACCTTGTTCTTCAGCACTTGCACGAAGCCACCGCTTGTTGCATAAAAAGTATTTTTATTGGCACTGTCATTGAAAACGATTGCGCCAATGCCTAATTCTGCCACAACAGGTGCGTGATTTGCCAAGACCTGAAACGGCTTATCTTTACCCGGAACCAGCACCGCTTCTACTTTGCCTTCAAATGCAAGTCCTGACGGCGTAACGATTTCCAAGTCGAATGGTTTTCCTGTGGTCATAGTTTTGTGAATACGAAACGAGAATGAAAGAAGATTTTTGATTTTGAATCATTGTTCAAAACAGAAGAGAAAACGTCCTCAATAGTGGCACAGATATTCTTGTCTGTGAGTATTGACGCGGACTTTAAGCAGGAAACACAGACAAGAATGTCTGTGCCACCGAAGCTTGATTTTTTCTGCTTCTTTAAAGATTTTATCGTGTAGAAAATACACGTTACTATTTTTTGTGCAAAGGCGCGAAAATGTACGCCGCTTCCACGCTGAGTCCTGCCAGCACTTTCGATTCCACCGCCCCTTCGCCGTTGCGGGCGCGTGAATACAAGCGAAACTCATTGCCATACTTGCCGAGCGTATTTTCCAGCACATCAATACTTTTGCGCTCAGGGTCAAGTATCCAATACTCCTTCACGCCGAATGCCTCATAGACATCTTTTTTGTCCACCAAATCACGCTTGGCATTGCTGGATAATACCTCAACAACGAGGTCTGGTGCGCCTTGTATGTTTGTTTCGCCGATAATATCCAGCCGCTTGGTCGAAACGAAGACCACATCAGGCTGGTAGGCATTATCTTCATTGAAATATACGTCTATCGGGGAAGCGAACACTTCTCCGTGTTCGTTTCGCTCGACAAACTTTGCTATTTCATAAAACGTGTGCCCTAGAACTTTTTGGTGATAGACTGTTGGCGTGGGTGAAACAACGAGTTCTCCGTGAATAAGCTGATACGGTGCGCCTTCTGGAAGTGCCTCGTAGTCTGCAAGCGTGTATTTCTGCGCTATTGCAAGCATTATTTCACTACGTTTGATAGATAAGGTACTCTGTTGCTTGATACCAAAAAGTGTTGAGCCTTGAACGTAATGCTTACACCATAAAACATTCAAAAATCAACACTTAGAACTTAAAGATCAACACTTCATTAGATTACTTCATTTTTGCCGCTTTTTCTTTTGCTTCGTCCAACGTACCAACGTAGCTGAAAGCGTTTTCTGGAATATCATCCGCATCACCATCCAAAATAGCTTTGAAGCCAGCAACCGTGTCGGCTACTTTCACGTAGCGACCTTGCAAGCCGGTAAACTGCTCGGCAACGAAGAACGGTTGCGAGAAGAAGCGTTGGATTTTACGAGCGCGAGAAACCGTGAGTTTGTCCTCGTCGGAAAGCTCGTCCATGCCCAAGATGTTGATAATATCTTGCAAATCTTTGTAGGTCTGCAATACTTGCTTCACGCGGACAGCAGTGCGATAATGCTCTTCGCCGATGATGAGCGGGTCCAAAATACGCGAGGTAGAATCAAGCGGGTCAACTGCTGGATAAATACCCAATTCCGAGATTTGGCGTGAAAGCGTCGTGGTTGCGTCCAAGTGCGCGAAGGTGTTTGCTGGAGCGGGGTCGGTCAAGTCGTCCGCAGGCACGTACACCGCTTGAATACTGGTGATTGAGCCTTTGTCTGTCGAAGCAATACGCTCTTGCAATGCGCCCATCTCGGTTGCGAGTGTCGGCTGATAACCTACCGCCGACGGCATACGACCAAGAAGCGCGGACACTTCCGAACCAGCTTGCGTGAAGCGGAAAATGTTATCAACGAAGAGGAGTACGTCGCGTCCTTCGTCGTCGCGGAAGTATTCTGCCATTGTAAGCGCGGTCAAGGCTACACGTGCGCGTGCGCCTGGCGGCTCGTTCATCTGACCAAACACCATCGCTGTTTTCGCAAGTACGCCTGACTCTTCCATCTCAAGATACAAGTCGTTTCCTTCGCGTGTGCGCTCGCCTACGCCTGCAAACACGGAGTAGCCACCGTGCTGCTTTGCGATGTTGTTAATCAATTCTTGAATAATAACTGTTTTTCCTACGCCCGCACCACCGAAAAGACCTGTTTTTCCGCCCTTTGTGTAGGGTTCGATAAGGTCAATAACTTTGATACCGGTTTCAAACATTTCTTTTTTGGTCGAGTACGAAGCGAAGGCTGGCGAAGGGCGGTGAATCGGGTAACGCTTGCCTTCGGTAACATCTGGTTTGCCGTCAATCGCAGCACCGACAACGTTGAACATACGTCCAAGCACGTTCGGACCAACGGGAACGGAAATTGGAGCACCCAAGTCGCGTACTTTCATGCCGCGTGTCAAGCCGTCGGTAGCATCCATCGCAATAGCACGGACGCGGGATTCGCCCAAGTGCTGCTGCACTTCGCAGACAAGTTCTTCCGTCACGCCCGAATCCACCGAAGTACGCGTGATGCGGAGTTCGTTCAAAATGCTCGGAAGCGTGCTACCAGAGAATTCTACGTCCACAACGGGACCAATCACCTGTACAATTGAACCTTCATTCATAGTGATACCAAAAAAGTAAAGTTGTAAAAAATTTATGTGAGAATGTGCGTTGATATTTTCGCTGAAGCCAGTATTCATAACTTTTTCAAGGCAGAGCAGCAAGCGACATTTGGTTGTTGTTTCGCTACAAAAGCAGCGTTTTCTATCTTTTTATCCAAGACTTCAAAAGTACGGAATTTATGAGATTTGGCAAAAGAAAGTGCAAAAGAAAGTTTGAAGCGGGAAAAGTTTAGTTTAAAGGCGCAAAGTGAGAGCCTGAATCGGAATTCAGACTCTCACCCAGATATATTTTTGACAAGTTTTATGGCTTGCACGGCGCATCAAAACTGAAGGCGTGGCGTTTCATCCGCACGAAGGCTGTGCGTGTGCGCTGCGCCTGTGCGCTCTGTTTTGAAGCGTCCGACAAGGAATTGCAGATTGTCGGTAAGCTCGGTAAGGCGCACGGCTGCTTGTGCGATATAGTTCACCGATTGAAAGGTTTGCGAAGCAACGATGTTGATATCGCTGAGGCGTTTCGCCACTTCGTTTGCCGAACTGAGCTGCACACCGCTTGCCGACGACGAAATTTCCATGATAATATCCGCCACTTTGTGCGACGCGGTTTCAATGTCGCGCAACGACGTATTTGTGTCCTTCGCAACGCGAATACCATGCTCTGCTTTTTGCGTTGCGGCTTCGATGAGCGCGTTGGTCTCGCGGGCAGCTTTCGCGCTGCGCTGTGCGAGATTGCGCACTTCCTCAGCAACGACCGCAAAGCCCTTTCCGTGTCGTCCTGCGCGAGCCGCTTCCACAGCCGCGTTCAGGGCGAGAAGGTTTGTTTGAAAGGCGATGTCGTCAATAACTTTAATGATTTTGATAATGTTTCGGCTCGCATTATTGTTTTCAGCGAGAGCTTGCATCAGGTCGTCCATTGTGGAATTTCCTTTTTCTGCAAAGCCGCGTGATTGCTTTGCCAGAGCCGTTGCTTGGTTTGCATTGTCAGCATTCATGCGCATTTGGTCGGTGATATTGCTCATTGTGCCAGAAATACGCTTTGTTTGCTCGGTTTGCGATTCCATTGCCGCCGAAACTTCTTCGGCATTCGAGGAAAGCTGCGTTGAGACGTTCACGGTGGTATTGACCGAATCAATCACCTGCAAGACGAGAGAGCGAATGTTGTTCACCGTGTCGTTGAATCCCTCGCAAAGCCGCGCAATATCGTCATCGCCCTGCACGGGCAGATACGCCGTCAAATCGCCTTCCGAGAGCAAGCGCATTTGTTCCAAAATCACTTTCACGTTTGCCGAGAGCGTTTCTTTTTCGCTGTGCAAAGTTTGCGTGGTCGTTTGAATGGATGCGACCATTGCGTTGAATGCTTCGGAGAGTTCGCCAATTTCATCCTGTGTTTCCGCCCGTACGTGGACGCTTAAATCGCCATCCATCACGCGGCGCGAGGCATCGCGCAAATGCTGAATCGGACGTGCAACCTCGCGTGCAAGGAACGCTGCGCCCAAAATACCCAAAAGCATTGCCAATGCTGCTACGCCAAGTGCAATTCCGCGCGAAACCCACACACTTTGTTTCATTGCCGATGTCGAGCAGCCGACAATCACCTCGCCCTTCACAACATCGGTATCAAGTGCCTTGCGGGCAATGATGTAGCCTTCGTTTTCTAATTCTTTTTTGTAGGTGAAGCCTTTCGGGTACGCGGCAAACGTCTGTCCTTCGCTCTGCACGGCAACAAAGCTCACGGCGGGGTCGTTTTTGGCAAAATCCAGCACTTTCGGAATGGACGACATATCGCCGCTTGACAAGCCAATCGCCATGCCGAGATGAATTGTTTCCACAAAAGAGTTTGTTTTTTGCGATAACTCGCTCGTAAGAACGCGCTGTTGCTGGTATGGGAAATACACAATAATCGCAAGCGAAATCACGCTGATAACCGCAACAGCGACCGAGCGAATTTTGCTTTGAAGCGAAAGACGCTGGAGAGAAAAACGTGGAAGCATAACTCAGACCAAAAAGTGTAAAAAGAAAAAATACTTCGTCGGACGCAGACAAGCGCACACACGCTACAATTTCAACACAATTTCAACACAATTTCAACAGATAAAAAAGTCTGGGACAACGAATTCTGAAACAAGAATTGTCGCGGCAAATCTACTCTGAAAAAAAGCAGAAAACTACAAAAAAAGCCATGCAAACAAAAAAGGTTCGCATGGCTTCAAAGGTGCATCAATACTGGATAAAAACGGATAAGAGTCAAAAAATAAAACAGATAAAAAGAGCATAAAACCCACATTTTTTTGCCTCTTTTTTGCTCTTTTTTTGCGCTTGTTTTGCAATGATACAGGAGAGATACAGGAGATTTTTTCTACAAAAAATGCTCACCGACCCCGACGCGAACAATGCTCAAACACCAGAGTATATCTAGTGTGCAGCAAATACATCTTCAAAGCGCAAAAAGTGAAAAACAGCACTCTAGGCTTGATAGAATCTGGCTTTGAGCGACTTCAAAGAATATTTAAATCATCTCACGGCAGACATCATGCCAGAAGAGCGGCAATTCGCGCTGTTATTTCTTCTACCTGTCCATCGCCATCAACATTTTTCACGAGATGTGGCGTTGCGAGGTAAAAGTCCAGAAGCGGCGCGGTTTCTTTCTCATAGATGTTGAAACGTTCACGAATCACATCTTCTTTGTCGTCCTTGCGCCCGCGCAAAATCAGGCGTTGGATAACTTTTTCTTTATCCACGGTGATATTGATAACCACAGCAACTTTTTTACCTGCTGCCTCCAAAAGCCCCGCCAAATCTCGTGCCTGACCGAGTGTGCGCGGATAGCCGTCCAAAATTGCACCTTTTTGGAATTTTTCTTGGTCCAGCGTTTCTTTCACAATCTGCGTCACAATTTCGTCCGATACCAAGCCGCCCGATTCCACGATTTGCTGGGCGAGTTTGCCTACGTCGGTTTGTGCAGCAATCGCATTGCGCAATGCCTCGCCAGTGGAAAGATGACCAAAGCCCATTTGCTCGGCGATGAGTGCGGCTTGTGTGCCTTTACCGACACCAGGCGCACCAAAAAAAATGATAATCATAGACAAAATGATAAAGATGAAGAAGAAAGAATTTCGGGTACATTTTTTTAGACATAGCACAATTTTCAGCAATTTCCAAAAGAACGTGCCAAAATACGAAACCAAGCGGGTTTCGCCAGTATATTTTTTTTCGTAAGTGCAGATTTTATGAGAATTTTAGGACTTTCGCACAATGTACTTTTGAAGCTCACAGACAGGAATGTCTGTGCCACCAAAGCCAGTATCTATCAGTTTTGTAGTGGCACAGGCATTCCTGCCTGTGAGGTTTGCGAAAGTCCTAAAAGCCAGTATCTATCAGTTTTGTAGTGGCACAGGCATTCCTGCCTGTGAGGTTTGCGAAAGTCCTAAATTTTCTTGCAACGCTATGAAACTTTTTTACCGTAATTTGCGTCTGGATGAAGAGCGTCCTTTTTCCAAATATATTCTTCAATTCCCCCAAGCCTTTCCTTCAATTTTTAACCATTTTCACTTCCGATGAATCAGAAAAAAACATTGCTCGTCGCCGCAGCGTGTCTTGTCTTTGGCTTGATTGCTGGTGTTCTTATTCAGCCATTATCGTTGTCCTCGCAGGATGAATGGACGATGCAAGCGTATAAAATCAACAATGCGCTGGGTAGTATCGCCCGCTATCACGTGGACAACAACGAAGCCACCAAGCTCGGCGATGCTGCCGTGCGCGGTATTCTCGAAAACTTGAACGACCCCTACGCTGAATACTTCCCGCCACGCCAAAAAGAAGCATTTGACGAAGCATTTCGCGGGAATTTTCAAGGTATCGGCATTCGTTTTCAAATTATCAAAGATACGATTACCGTGATTACCACTATTCTCGACGGACCGAGCGAGAAGGTAGGCTTGCTGTTTAATGATAAAATTGTGAAAATTGACGGCGTAGATGCAATCGGCATGAAAACCGATTCCGTGCCGCGCAAACTCAAGGGTCCGCAAGGCACGAAAGTAACCGTTACCATCAAGCGCGAAGGCACAGCAAAGCCCTTCGATGTGGAAATTACGCGGAATCAAATCAGCACTACGTCTGTGCTGGCGCAGTATATGTTGAACAAAGATGTGGGCTATATTTTTGTGGATAGATTCGCCGCGACAACCACGCAAGATGTCGTCGAAGCTACGAAAAACCTGAAGGCGCAAGGCATGAAAAAACTCGTGCTGGACTTGCGCAATAATCCGGGCGGCTACCTCGACCAAGCATGGCGTTTGGCGGATGAGTTTATCAAAGAAGGCTCAACGCTGGTCTATACCAAAGACCGCAGCGAGCAAATCCGCGAAAGCTATCCTTCGACCACAAGCGGCAATATCCAAAACGTCCCCGTTGTCGTGCTGATAAACGGCGGTTCTGCTTCGGCAAGCGAGATTGTTTCGGGCGCAATTCAAGACCTCGACCGAGGCTTGGTTGTCGGCGAAACCAGCTTTGGTAAGGGCTTGGTGCAACAATTTTTCCCGATTGCCAATGACGGTTCGTCTATCAAATTCACGACGGCAAAATACTACACGCCCTCTGGTCGCCTCATTCAACGGCAGTTCAAGGACAAAAAATCGTACTACGCACAAGAAGGACGCATCAATCTCCCCGAAGGTGCAAATTTCGACCACCTGCACGACACGCCCGATTCCTCGCGCCCAACCTTTAAAACGCCGTCCGGACGCAAGGTCGTTGGCGGCGGCGGCATTGTGCCAGATTATGTTGTGAAAAGCGATACCGTTGGAAAATTGTATCAAGCCATTGCGAAATCTGGTGCGTTTGGTGATATTTCGCAAAAATATATTTTGCAGTACGGCAACGATGTTCGCAAAAAATATGGTAAAAATTTGAAAGGCTTCGTGGAAGGCTACAAGGTTGATGAAACCTATATGAAACTCTTCAAAGATTACCTCGCAGAGAAAAAAGTAGAAGTAAAAGATGAGGACTGGAAAGCCGAAGAACGCATGATTACCACCACGATGAAGGGCTTGGTTGCATCGTACTTGTGGAACTGGTCGGACTTCGCTTTTATCTACGCTATGCAGCAGCCGAAGCAGTTGGAAAAAGCCTTGACGCTCTTCCCAGAGTCGGCGAAATTAGCGAAACTGCCGTAAACAAATTGCCGTAACTAATACGTTCAAGACTTCCGACAACGGGTAGTGTCAGTGGTAAGAAACCGACAAAACTTATCTGACACTACCCAATCATTCGCTGTATTTGCGTCCGAGACGCTGCACCGTTACAGACAATTTGGAAAAGTCCGTGTTTTCGTCGTAATTTTGCGGTCTCAGCAATTTCCCGTACAATTTTTGCTATATTCCGTGAGAGTAAAAACACTCACATCCTCCTCCCTTTCTGGCACGAAAGGCACCATTCGTGGCGGCTCGTTTCCGAGCGGCTTGCGTATTCGTGTTGCCTTGCTCCTGATTATCTCGCTTGCCAGCGCGATTCCTGCCGCGCACTAGATTTTTCCTTGAAGCATACAACCAAAGCATCGCAGTAAAGTTAGCTCGCAGTGGCACAGACATTCTTGTCTGTGAGCATTGGTGCTGGATTACAACGGCAAACACAGACAGGAATGTCTGTGCCACTGCATAATTTTTTCAATGATTTCTATAATCACCCACGAAATTTCTTCATTACGTTTATCACGGAGAACTACTATGTCCACAACTATGTCCACAATGACCGCTCCTCCACAAGCGAATGGCAACGGCACGCACAAAGGCGTAAAGATGCACCATTCCTCATTTTTACCGAGCAATATCGAAGCAAAGCACGTTCACGAAACCTTGCGCAAACACATCCTTGCCGATGGGTTTGATATGGTGCTGGATCTGCACGGCAGCAACGGTTCGTACATGACCGATGCCGCGACGGGCAATACGTTCCTCGACCTTTTCACGTGCTTTGCATCTATGCCGATTGGTATGAATCACCCAAAGCTCACCGACCCTGAATTTATCTACTATCTGGGCATGGTTGCGCTGAATAAGCCGTCCAATTCCGACCTTTACACCGAAGAAATGGCGGCGTTTGTTGATACATTTTTCAACATTGCCGTTCCACAGCATTTCAAATATGGTTTCTTTGTCGAAGGCGGCGCATTGGCGAATGAAAATGCGATGAAAGCTGCGTTTGATTGGAAAGTGCGCAAAAACTTCGCCAAAGGCTACAAATTCGAGCGCGGCGACAAAGTAATGCACTTCAAACAAGCATTTCACGGGCGTTCTGGCTACACGATGACGCTCACCAACACCGACGAGAAAAAAGTGAAGTATTTTCCGAAGTTTCAGAGCTGGCCTCGCATCACGAATCCTGCCATGCGCTTCCCCTTCACGAAGGATAATTTGGAACTCGTGATTGCACTCGAACAGCAAGCAATCGCCGAGATGAAGCAAGCATTTTTCGAGCAGAAAGATGAAATTGCGTCGGTGATTATTGAGCCAATTCAAGGCGAAGGCGGCGACAACCACTTCCGTCCTGAATTCCTCCAAGCACTGCGCGACATTGCGCATGAAAACGAAGCATTGGTAATTTTTGACGAAGTGCAAACAGGCGTTGGCATCACTGGCACATGGTGGGCGCACGAGCAACTCGGCGTAGAGCCAGATTTGATGACCTTTGGCAAGAAAATGCAGGTTTGCGGTGTGCTGGCTGGCAAAAAACTGGATGAAATTCCAGAGAATGTGTTCCATGTTGCAAGCCGCATCAATTCTACATGGGGCGGTAATTTGGTGGATATGGTGCGTGTTGCTCGCTACCTCAGCATCATCCAAGAAGAAAACATGGTGCAAAATGCCGCAACCGTCGGCACGTACTTGGTTGAGCAGTTGAATCAGATGGTGGAGGAGTTCCCGCAGCACGTCTCGAACCCACGTGGACGCGGCTTGTTTGCTGCCTTCGACATGGTTTCGCCCGAAGCCCGCGACGCATTCCGCAGCCAATGTTACGACCACAAAGTGATGTTGCTTTCCTGCGGTGTGCAATCAATTCGCTTCCGTCCACCGCTTAATCTCACGACCGCGCAGGTGGATGAAGGCATGAATGTGATGAAAACGGTTTTGAAAAACACGAAGTAAAATAAGCTGCAAGCCTTGTCAAATCTTGTGTTTGAGAAAATTAAAGTGAGAGTCTCAATTCTTTTTCGAGGTTCTCACTTTTTTGTTTGCAGCGTTTTACACCATAATTTCACCCTTCAAATACGGCACAACATTGCCCGCCATTGTTACGCGGTCGTTGCCGTTTTCTTCTGAAAGAAATGTGCAAAAAAGCTCTCCACCCCGCGCCGATGCTTGATAGGCAACAATATCTTTTTTACCCAATTTTTTCGACCAGTAGGGAACAATGCTGCAATGCGCCGAGCCAGTAACGGGGTCTTCGGGAACGCCCGCCGTTGGCGCGAAATACCGTGAAACGCAGTCATAGCGGTCTGTTCCAGCCGCCGTTACGATAATGCCCGTCATTTCTGGCAAGGTGCGCAAGCTGAGGAAATCAGGCTGCATCGCACGTACATCGTCCTCGCTGTGCATCACGAGAAAATAATTATTCACCGAAGCATAGATTTCAAGCGGCATTCTGCCCAGCGCAGACGACAGCCAGACGCGCAAATGCTCTTCTTTGTCGTGTGGCAAGGAATGGAGCGGTCTGGCGGGAAAATTGAGCATGAGTTTGTCGGCAGTTTTTTCAACGGTGAGTTCGCCGCTTTTGCTGTAAAATCGAATCATTTCGCCAGAATAGCCGAGATATTCGTATAAAACATACGCCGAAGCCAGCGTTGCGTGACCGCAGAGCGGAATCTCCAGCTCTGGCGTAAACCAGCGTAAATCATAGCTTCCGTCTGCGCGGCGCATAAAATAGGCGGTTTCGGCAAGGTTGTTTTCCATGGCGATTGTTTGCATGAGTTCGTCGGAAAGCCAGTCTTGAAGCGGGATAATAGCTGCTGGATTGCCGCAAAAACGCTTCGTTGTGAAGGCATCTACTTGATAGATAGGGAGTGTTTGCATAGAGTATTCTCCGAATTGATTGATGAAATTGTGGTAACTGGTCAGGTCATAATTTTTTTGGACGCAGATGAAGATGATTGGATTGATGAAGATGATGAAAACATCAACAATAGATGAAATCTGCATATATCCTCCTATTTTCATCAATATCATCTTCATCAATTCAATCATCTTCATCTGCGTCCTTTCTTCATTGCTAAGACCTGACTAATACCGTTTTGACTATACTTTGAATACTTTGATTTTAGCAAGGCAGCATGCTGCCTTGTTTCGGAGAATTGAAAGTATTCATTTTACAATCGAAAATCGAAATTACGAACAAAGTACACTCCAAAACAGATACAATTTTGTAAACTGTAAGGAGTACAGTTGTGTTTTTCAAAAAAACGATACCAAAATTGTACACGGCATTGTATCTTGTGTTTGAAA
This sequence comes from Candidatus Kapaibacterium sp., assembly GCA_004292595.1. Taxonomy (GTDB): domain Bacteria; phylum Bacteroidota; class Ignavibacteria; order Kapaibacteriales; family UBA4661; genus PH2015. The sequence goes on from RDXM01000118.1 coordinate 38,679, forward strand.
GTACTGTATCGGTAATCACAAAGAGCAATCAGCAATCATTATGGCAGAGCAAACACCACCAGCGCATGAGCCACACGGCAGCAATGAAGAGATTCCACGCCCTTGGCTGCAATTCTACGAAAAAGGCGTACCAGAGCATTTGAACTACCCATCATTTGCCTTGTGGGAGCTTGTTCGCAACAGCGCGGCGGCGCATCCTGACAAAATTGCGACGGACTTTTTCGGACATACGCTCACCTACGCCGAATTGTGGGATTCCGTGCAGCGATTCGCCCATGCCTTGCAAGCTCTCGGCATCCGCAAAAGCGACCGCGTTGCGCTGATGTTGCCGAATTGCCCGCAGTTCGTGATTGCCTTCTATGGCGTACAGTTAGCGGGCGCAACCGTGATTGCAGTGAATCCAATCTATACCTCGCGCGAATTGGAACACGTCTTGAAAGACTCCGCCGCAGAAACCTTGATTGTGCTGGATTTGAAGTATCCCGCCTTCCGCGAAGTAGCAGCCATATCACAGGTGAAACGCACGATTGTAACGGGCATTCAGGACTATTTGCCGTTTCCAAAAAATCTTTTGTACCCATTCAAAGCAAAAAAAGAGGGAATGTGGGTAGAAGTGAAGCCGTCTCCAAGCATTTTCTTTTTTAAGCGGTTGCTGAAAAAATACAGCCCTACTCCCTCGAAAGTTACCACTAATCCTGAAGAAGATATTGCCATGCTGCTCTACACGGGCGGAACGACAGGCTTTCCGAAGGCTGCCATGCTCACGCACCGCAATCTTGCAGCAAACGCGCTCCAAAATATGTCGTGGACTCCTGGCATCGAAACAGGCAAAGAAATCATTGGCTGTGTGCTGCCATTTTTCCACAGCTACGGGCTTTCTACTGCGCTGAATTACGGGATGCAGATTGCGGCAAAATTGGTGTTGTTTCCCAAATTTTCTGCCGCCGATGTCGTGAAAGGCATCGCGGACAAACATATAACGCTCTTTCCGGGCGTTCCGACAATGTTTGTGGCTATCAATAATTACCCAGACCTCAGGAAATACGACCTTTCCAGCATTAAATGTTGTCTTTCGGGCGGCGCACCTTTGCCGCTTGAAGTAAAGCATCAATTCGAGAAAAACATTAGCGGCAAGCTCTTGGAAGGCTACGGCTTATCCGAAAGTTCGCCCGTGCTGACGGGGAATGTGTTCAATGGCATGATACGCGACGGCAGCATCGGAATCCCCTTGCCCGACACGGATATTTTGATTATGGATGAAGACGGCAAGCCCGTTCCCATCGGAGAAGTCGGGGAATTAGCCGCCGCCGGACCGCAGATTATGAAAGGCTATTGGAATCGTCCCGAAGAGACCGCAAAGACGCTTCGCTCTTACGCTGGGCGCACGTGGCTCTTCACGGGCGATATGGCAAAAATGGACGCAGATGGCTATTTTACTATCGTGGATAGAAAAAAAGACCTTATTTTAGTGGGCGGCTACAATGTGTTTCCGCGCGAGGTCGAGGAAGTTTTGTACGAACATCCTAAAGTCAAGGAAGCAGTCGTGGCGGGCGTTCCCGATACATTTCATGGCGAATTTGTGAAAGCATATTTGGTGCTGCACGACGGACAAACCGCGACGGAAAAAGAAATACAGCAATTCTGTAAAGAGCGTATTTCTGGTTACAAAGTTCCGAAAAGCGTGGAGTTCCGCAAGGATTTACCAAAAACAATTATTGGAAAAATTTTGCGCCGCGAGCTTTTGGAAGAAGAAAAACGCCGCGCGGTGGAACGCAAGGAATAATGCGGCTTGTCGGTATTTGGACTATAAAATATACTCATTAGTGGCACAGACATTCTTGTCTGTGAGTATGAGTGCAGTATTTCAAGCGGGGAACACAGGCAAGAATGCCTGTGCCACTAAAACCCGATTCTGTTTTGTTGTTTCTGGGGCAAATGACCTAGTTTCAGCCCTCATCCCTCAAATTTCATCCCTCTCTTCGCATGGTACTTGGTTTATTTCTCACAATTTTACTCGTTTTCCTCAATGGCTTTTTCGTTGCGGCGGAATTTGCCATTGTGAAGGTGCGGATGTCGCAAATTGAAATGCGCGTCCAAGCGGGAAGCCGCATGGCGGGCTTTGCAAAAAACATTTTAGAAAATCTGGATGCGTATTTATCCGCCTCACAGCTTGGCATTACGCTCGCAAGCCTCGCGCTGGGCTGGATTGGCGAGGATGTTGCCGAAAAAATAGTTTTTGGCGCATTCCACCTTATGCAAATTAGCGTTTCGCCTGAATTAGCGCACCAAATCGCGGGTCCCTTGGCGTTTATCACTATCACCGTACTGCACATTATTTTGGGCGAGCAGGCTCCTAAGTGGTTTGCCATTCAGCGACCAGAGTCGGTTACGATGGTCGTTGCCTTGCCGATGCGCCTTTTTTACCTTGTGTTCAAGCCGTTTATTTGGGTGCTGAACCATTTATCGAATACTCTTTTGCGCAGCTTGGGAATCGAACCCACGCATGAGGAAGTGCATAGCGCAGAAGAGCTTCAATACTTGCTTGAGCGCGGAAAAGAAACGGGCGCGATTGAATCGGGCGACCACGAACTGATTCAAAATGTGTTCAATTTGAGCGACATGACGGCGCGGCAAATCATGGTTTCCCGCACGAAAATGAGCGCGATTGAGCTTTCTACGCCTGTGCCGGACTTGCTTGCGCGTGTGATTGAAGAAGGCTACTCGCGCCTTCCCGTCTTTCGGGAAACGGTGGATGATATTGTTGGTGTGGTTTATACAAAAGATATTTTGACGCTCGTGCAGCATCAGGAATTGATTGTGTTGCAAGATATTATCCGCCCTGCGTACTTCGTGCATGGCGGCAAAAGCGTCCGCGAGCTGCTCAGGGAATTTCAGAAACGGCGTATTCACGTGGCGATTGTGATTGACGATTTCGGCGGCACCTCTGGCATGGTGACGCTCGAAGATATTTTGGAAGAAATCGTTGGCGATATTATGGATGAATTCGACGACGAACAAGCAGCAGTGCGGCGTGTGGATGAGTTTGAGTTTGAAATTACCGCACAAACCAACATTTCCGAGCTGAACGCAACCCTGCCCAAGCCTTTGCCCGAAGATGAGCGCTACGAAACGCTTGGCGGCTACATGAACGTTCTTTTTGGTAAAATTCCCAACGAAGGCGAACTGATGGCAAAAGATGGCTATATGTTTACGATTCTGAAGAAAAACAAACGTGCGATTGAACACGTGAAAATCACGTATTTGGAGCGCCCGCCCGAAGAGACATTGTTTGTGGCGATTGAGCCGCAAAGTCCAGCTTCGGCAAAAACTCAGGCGCAAACAATAGCGTAGTTTTGTCGTAACTGGTCAGGTCTCACCCATGAAGAGGGGACGCAGATGAAGATGATTGGATTGATGAAGATGATAGTGATAAAAAAAATCAGAGCGTGAATGCATTCATCATCTTCATCCATTCAATCATCTTCATCTGCGTCCGAAAAAATCCTGACCTGACCAGTTACGTTTTGTCAATATCAGCACTCGTTTGCAATCACTCGTTTTCAATACTATTTCCTTCAAGCACCAATGCGCGATACAGCACTTCTCGGCATACGTCCTCTCATTCCTGCTGTGGAAGCACTTCGGCAGAATGACGTACTTCCAAAAGATTCGCAAGAGTTTTTCTTGCACACGGTTTTGCGTCCAATTTTGAAACTCCAAGACCCAGTATTGGTAAGCCTTTGCGTTCTTTTTCTTGCAAAATATCGCAGCACATTTCTCCAAAAATCTCGTGCTGAACAAGAAGCCTTCCTGACAACGAGCATGAAAAAAGATACTGCTCTGCGTTCTTTGCTCATTGGCGTGTGCGTTGGGCAGTTCACCACCGAAGAAATGGAGTATTACTCGCACTCGGAGCATCAAGCGGAAATGAACAAACGCATTATCGAACTTGCCGCTCGGCGCGTTGCAGATGCTCTGCCAGAGCTTATCGCAAGCAAGAAAATTTAACATCACAAAGAACGGCTTACGTTCTTGAACGAACTTTATCCAGCAAAAAATTAAGGAAGCGTAATTCCTCTTCCGTCAGAGCAGACATCATCTTGTCAATCTCATCTGCACGAGCATCTATGCGCTCAAGCAAAGCCAAACCTTGCTTGGTAATGATGACCTCCACAGCGCGGCGGTCGTATTCGCAGATGCTTCGCTCGACAAAGCCGCTCAGGCGAAGGCGTTCGACAAGGCGCGAAACATCGCTCATTTTATCCAGCATTCGCTCCTTGAGAAGATTGATAGATGCTGGTTTTCCGCCTTGTCCGCGCAAAATACGCAGAATATTAAACTGCTGCTCGCTCACATTGAAATCCTTCAAAAACCGTGAATGCTCGCTTGTGAGCCAATTCCCCGTAAAAATAACGTTAATAGCAGCTTTGTGACACTCATTGCGGAATGTTGTTTGGTGGATTTCTTCTTGCAACGGCGGCATACAAAAGTGAAAAAAGTGAAAAAAAAGTGAAAAAAATGCACGGTGCGCAAATAGGCGTTGCAACATTTATTGCAGAGGTAATATCGTGAAAACTATTGTTGTATCAAAAGCACAGAAGGCAAAAAAAAACGCGAACACCATATTGCGTGTGTTCGCGCTTTCTTTTTGGAGGAGTTACGTTGTTCCCCTTTGAACAATCACTAGCATAAACGTTGCAACACAAGTTTTATTGTTTTCCTGTTCGACTGAGGCTTTTGCCGATGTAAGTTCATTTTTTAGATACAAAGTACCTTACGCCGCTTTTACCATTTGAATATCCAAGTGTAGGCGAACTTCATCGCTGACGACAATGTTTCCAGCTTCCGTTGTCGCGCTCCATTGCAAGCCAAAATCTTTGCGATTAAGTTTACCCTGAAGCTCAAATCCTGCTTTTGTTTGACCGTAGGGGTCTGTTACCGTGCCAGCGTAGCGTGTTTGCAAGGTGATAGGGTGCGTCAAATCACGAATGGTAAGATTGCCGTTCACAAGAAGCTCATCCTCACCTTTTTTCGTGATGTCGGTCGAAACAAAGCGCATAGTTGGAAATTTTTCTGCATTAAAAAAGTCGTCCGATTTCAAATGCCCATCGCGTTGTTCATTATTGGTCGAGATGCTGTTTACATCCGCTTCAAACTCTATTTTAGCATCAGAAAAGTCTGCTGCGGAGCTTTCCATCTGAGCGGTAAATTTTTTAAAAACACCTGTAACAGTCGTAATCATCAAATGTTTCACCTTAAAAGTGATTTCTGAGTGCATCGGGTCGATATTGTAGAGTGCCATAGTAATTGCTCAAAAAAATGCGTGAGAATGGTAAAATTAGGGGATTGTCAAGTAAATTTTTACGAAAAATTTTATGAAGAAGTGCTATGCTTTTGCCTTTGTAAGCTCAATATTGACAACGATTTTCACATCTTTGCCAACAACCGCACCACCTGCTTCGAGCATGGTGTTCCATTTCAGGTTGTAATCAAGACGATTCACACTTGTGCTTGCCTTGAAACCCGCTTTGGTATTGCCCCAGGGGTCTTTGACTACGCCACCAAAATCAACATCGAAGCTCACAGTTTTCGTTACGTCGCGCATGGTCAGGTCGCCGGTGAGCTTGTATTTGCCTTTGCCAGCTTTTTTGAAAGATTTACCAACAAATTTCATCTGGGGAAATTTTTCCGCATTGAAAAAGTCATCGGATTTCAAGTGACCATCACGCTTTTCGTCGTCGGTATTGATGCTGGCTACATCGACAGTGAAATCAATTTGTGCATCAACAAAGCTATCGTCTTTGGCTTTGACGGTGCCAGAGAAGAGCTTAAATGCGCCCTCGGTCTCTGAAACAACGAGGTGCTTGACGGCAAATTTCACGCTGGAATGGCTTTTATCAACGTTCCACGTGTCTTGAGAAAAGACGGCTGTTGTGCTTGCAACAACGAAGAGAACAAGATTTACAAAGAAGCGTTTCATAGAAATACAAAAAAAGAGAAATGGAAAAATATTGTTTGTGAGCGAATGAACAACACAAATATACGTTACAACATTAAATGTTGCAACATTTATTTTCACAAAAACAACTAAGACTTTCGCAAAATATGCTTTTGAAGCTCACAGACAGGAATGTCTGTGCCACCAAAGCCAGTATCTATCAGTGTTGTAGTGGCACAGGCATTCTTGCCTGTGAGGTTTGTGAAAGTCCTAACAACAATATTTACTTCATCGAATTTTCACCCAGAAACCACGAGGCAAGCGCAGTAATTTCCGAAAACAATGCTCTGTCCTCGCGCACAGGTTCGATGAGGCTTGCAGCTTCTTTCAATGCTTCTGGCGGTGGGAAATATTTCCCTTGTGCCAAACCTTCTTGAATCAAAAAAGCAAGCTGCGTACAGCATAAAAGCTCGCAGGTAAGAATTCCCGCCAAGCGTTCTGTTTGCGCATAGAGTGTTTGTGCGGCTTGGAAGCCCATTGGGACAATATCTTGATTTCCCGCATTCGTCGGCAAGCTGGAAGACGCATAATTCCTCGCATTTGCCCGCATTTCTGCCACGAGTGCTGTTGCCGTAAGCTGCACACCCGCCATCCCGCTTGAACGCCCAGGATGGAAGGCAAGCAGCAATGGCGCATGGCTGGTTTCGGGATTGGTAAGCGCGAAAATATGCCGCTCGGCGAGGTTTCCAGCTTGTGTGAGCGCGTTATTCAGCATATCGGCAGCAAAGGCAATGTGCTGGGTCATAAAATTTCCGCCGTGCAAAACGGTTAATTCTCTGGAAGTACCGTCATTCCTTGTGTTGAACGGCATTCCATCAATAAAAGGATTGTCGTCAATACCATTCATTTCTTGTTGAATCATTTCTCGTGCAGAGCGCATCACATCTCGTACCGCGCCTAAAATTTGCGGCGCACAGCGAAGTGAGTATATCTCTTGCAATGGTCGCGTTTCATCTTCTGCAACCGCATATTTACTTAATTCTTCGGTAATTCTCCGTGCGGATGCTTCTTGCCCAGCGTGTCCTTTCGCGGCGTGCAGACGAGGATGGAGGCTTGTTTGGCGGCATTGCCACAAGCCCAGTATCCATGCGGTGAGGTCTTCCAAGCGAGCAATCATGCGCTCTGCGCGGACGAGTGCGAGTGCCGCAAACGCAGTGGAAAAGGATGTGCCATTTACAAGCGCAAGAGCATCGCGCCCCGAAAGCGAGCGTTGATGCGCCTCTGGCAGGGCTTGAAGCACGTGCGCAAGCGGAATGAGGTCGCCGCTCGCACCAAGCGAACCAACGGCTGGAACGTAAGGCGTGATGCGGCTTTGCAGCACGTCCGCCAGCAATTCCTTGTACCATTGCGCCGCTTCACGCGAAATTCCCGAATGCCCCTGTGCGACTGTGTGCAGGCGCAAGAGCATCGCAGAGCGCACCACTGCTTGCGGCAACGCCTCGCCAAATCCCGCGCCTAAGTGCCGAATTAAGCCAATTCCTTGCGCATCGTTATTGCTGGTATCGAAGCGGACGAGCGGTCCAAAGCCAGTTGTGATGCCGTACACAGGCTCGCCGCGCTCCAGAGCCGCTTGCAATGCGGTTGTGGAGCGTTCGATTGCCGCGAGCGCGTCGGGGCTGAATGCTACGGACGTCTTGTGCGAAAATGCGGCTTCGTGCAATGCCTCTGGCGTGAGTGTTGGAGCGGGTTTGAGGGTAATGAGCATGGTGAGTAAAAAGATGTGCTACATTGCGCAATATATTTGCACAAATTTTTCATGGAAAAACGACGAGAGAAAACTATGGATATATCGTGGAAGCCAGACGAAATCACGCTTGTAGAGGATGTGCGTATCGCACCATACCGCGCAATGACAAAGGCAGCGCAGTTATATCAAGAGCAGCGCGTGGTCGTCTGCGAGGGCGCGAAAGTGGTGCGGCGCGTTTTGCAAAGTAGCCTTGCAATGGCTTCATTTCTTGCCACAGAGCGATATTACGAGGAAATGCATGACCTTCTTTCTGCGAAAATTGAGCGTGGCGAACTCGCCCCAGAGCGGTGTTTCGTCGCCGAGAGAAGCGTGATGAATGCTATTGTTGGCTACAAACTGCACGAGGGCGTTTTGGCAATGGCACACGCGCCCCAAGAACAAAACCTGTATGATGAAAGCCGCACCATTGCTCTTCCGGCGGTTCTTTTGAATGGTGTGGTGGATTCGGAAAATATTGGCGCGATTGTGCGGAATTGCGTTGCCTTTGGGATTCCGTCGCTGATTATTGACGATACCACGAGCAGCCCGTATTTGCGCCGTGCGGTGCGGGTTTCGCTGGGCGCGGTGTTTGGTCTCTCTGTCTATCGCTCGTTTGATATTTTGACCGACCTCGCTGAACTCAAGCAAACACGCGGCGCACAGGTGATTGTTGCCGAAACGCATCCCAAAGCTCGAACTGTGTCTGGGTTTTCATTTCCGCCAAACTATGTGCTGGTGCTGGGAAGCGAGGGCTACGGCTGCTCGGAGAATGTTGTGAGCATTGCCGATGAAATTGTTTCGATTGCCATGCAACCCAGTCTTCATGCGGACTTTGCGGTAAATTCCTTGAACGTTGCTGCGTCGTCGGCAATCATATTGCACGAGGCGCAAATGGCGCGAGGCAAGGAATAATCAGGCGCACAGACAGTTTTATGGGCGATTATTGATACGGCTTCAAGTTACGATAATCTTTGCCCAGCACCACCGAACAGCGTACATACAAGGTAGAATCTATGCGCAGCACCCGCAAGGAATCATCAATACCGAGAGCTTTTGCGGTTTTCATGGCGGAGAGAGAATCGCCAACGCGGTCAATCACGAAAGAATGCTGCACGGAAAAGCGGGAGTAGTTGTCAATTTCAACCACGTCGAATCCCGCCGAGCGCAGATAATTCATGGTGCGCCGTGCTACGCCTTGGTCGCCGCAGCCGTTGAGCAAATTTAATTGGATTTGGTCGCCTTCGCGCACAAGGTCGTCCGACCGCTCAATGATAGGATTGATGGGCGGTGCAAGGCTTTTATAGACATTCGAGGCAATGAGCAACACCACAAAGCCCACTAGCACCGTCGCGCTGACGGCAATCGTGGTATTGCGCGTGGTAAAAAGCTGGTTCAGTTTTGTTTGGAGCTTCATAAACGGCATTTTCTGACAATGTTTTCCTCAATACCACACAAAGAACCTTCAGTAGTGGCACAGACATTCTTGTCTGTGAGCGTTAGTGCAGGATTCGGGTGGGAAACACAGACAAGAATGTCTGTGCCACTGAAGCCTGTTTTTATGAGATTGACAGGAGTTCGGTATGGTGTTGAGAATGTGTTCACTTATTTCAAAATCGTAACCGCAATGTTCGGATGCTTCGGATTGACCGTCATTTCTTGCGCTTTCGTGTCAATCACCACGTCCATTCCTTCGAGCGGAATCGCGCCCAAAAGAATCTGCTCATCGCCTGGAATCACGACCGCATCAACGGTTGTACGGCGATTCTTGAAGCGGACCTCGATTGGACCAACAATATCCACAGGCAACTGCGAACCATCTGCCAAAATTGCAACTTCCTCATCGAGCTTCGGCACACCAAGCTGATGGCGCACGGTTTCGTTTATCGTGAGCATATACGCGCCCGTGTCCACGAGCGCGCGGACGTTCATGCGGCGCACGTCTGCCATCGGCAGTTGCTCAAAACGAGCGTTGCCCAAATCAATCGCATTGATAAGTTCAATGTCGGTAAAAATAAGTCCCATTTCAGATTCCTTGAAAATTAGTACAAAATGGATTCTTCCGCCCTCAACGCGGCTTCACAACAAGCTCTTTGTAGCCGCTCGCGCTGTCCAATTCACGAGAAAAAACAGCATCTGGCAGCACAGCAAGCAGAATTTCCGCCGTTGTGAACACGCGGCAACCCTTTAACACATGACCGCCCACCGTGCGCCCTTCGCCATCGGAAACGGCGATATGCAAATGCGAGCCACTTTCCGAACCCAGCATTCCCGTCAACGACACGATTTCAAGCGGTCCTCGAATTCCTGTGCCATTCGGCTTATTGGCAAAGCGAATAACCGCGTCGCGCAAACTTCCCACGCACGTCAGTATTGATGCCGCTTTTATACCGCGCTCTTGTACAATCCGCTCCAATTCTTCCTTCACGTCCATATCTGGCGACAAGCGCAACGCAAGCATTTTTGCGGATGATTCGACCACACGCACCGTTGGACGCACGATTGGCTGCGGACGAGGTGCCGCGCCTGTTTGTGGCGGTTCATCACTTTGTGCGTTTGCGGAATTGAGCATGATATTGAACATGAAATACAGTATTGCAAAGTCAGATACTATCAGCTTTTGAGAGGATGTTGTGCTGTTGTGCATGATTTCATCAAGGGTTTGAGAATGATGAGGAACGATGCTTTACAAATATACAACCCGCCGAACAACTTGCACAGTTCCAAGTTCTTCGGCGGGTTGATGAAATTGTAACGGCGCAGACAAGAGTGTTTGCGCTACTTTCAAGACTTGTTATTGCCGAATACAGCTCTTATGACCCGCCGCACCGCAACAATTCTTGAACTTCTTTGCGCTATCATGCGGACAAGGGTCGTTGCGACCGATTTTTGGTGCCGTGTTCACGATGGGCGTAGCTTTTACGCCATTCTGCGCGCCGTTGGCAACGTTCGCGCTCACCGCATCCGCTACTTCGTTGATTGCCTCAGCGTTTGCGTAGGTGTACTGCTCGGCTGATGGGCGCGAGAAGCGCATTGCGTTGGAGCTAATCGTGGTGAAGTTCGGCAACGCGCCTGTTGGTGCGCTTACCGAGACGTTACCATGACCGTTGCGACCTTGCTGCTGCTCTTGCGCCGGGAAATAGCGGAACGCGAAATTGAGTGATTCACGGTTGATTTCCTTGATAAGCTCCACGAACAGCTTGTACGCTTCGCCTTTGTATTCCAAAATCGGGTCTTTCTGCCCATAAGCGCGAAGGTGGATGCCTTCTTTCAATTCATCCATGCCGCGCAAGTGTTCACGCCACTTTTCGTCAATCGTTTGCAAAATTGCAATGCGTTCAACTTCTGCCATAAACTCGCTTCCGAACATCTGCTCTTTGCGATTATAGAACTCTTCAGCGATTGCCAAAATTTTCTCCACGCATTCCTCGCGGCGCAAGGATTTAAGCTCGTTTTGCGTGATTTCAAGGTCAATCAGCAACGTTGTGCGGAGTTCTTCGCGGAAGTGTTCTACGTCGCCTTCGTCGTGGCAATCGTCGTAGATATCGCCGATAAATTCTTCTGCGTACTCGAAAATTTCACCGCGCATCCGTTCGCCCAAAAGCGCGTGGCGACGGCGGTCATAGACAACTTCGCGTTGCTGATTCATCACGTTGTCGTACTCCAACAAACGCTTGCGAATGCCGAAGTTATTTTCCTCAACCTTCTTTTGTGCGCGTTCCACCGACTTCGTCACCTGATTATGCTCAATCGGTTCGCCTTCAGGAACTTTGAGAAATTGCATCACGCCCGCAATACGGTCGCCGCCGAAAAGCCGCATCAAATCGTCTTCCAACGACAAAAAGAACTTCGTCGAACCCGGGTCGCCTTGCCGTCCCGCACGACCGCGCAACTGGCGGTCAATACGCCGTGCCTCGTGGCGTTCGGTGCCAATAATCGACAAGCCGCCTGATTCCTTCACTTTCGGGTGCAGCTTAATGTCCGTACCGCGTCCAGCCATGTTCGTTGCAATCGTCACTGCGCCCGGCTGCCCCGCTTCTGCAACAATTTCCGCCTCGCGTTGGTGCTGCTTTGCGTTCAAAACGTTGTGCTTTACTTTGTCGCGGGTGAGCATTTTACTCAGCAATTCAGAAACCTCCACGCTTGTCGTACCAACGAGTATAGCGCGTCCTTTCTCAACTTCGCGCTTGATTTCATCAATCACGGCAAAGAATTTCTCGCGTTTTGTTCGATAAATAAGGTCGTTCAAGTCATCGCGGATAATGGCGCGGTTCGTTGGAATCACGCACACATCGAGCTTGTAGATTTCGTAAAATTCACCCGCTTCGGTTTCCGCCGTACCCGTCATTCCAGCGAGTTTTTTGTAAATGCGGAAATAGTTCTGAAGCGTGATAGTTGCGAGGGTTTGCGTGTCGCGCTCGACATCCACGCCTTCTTTTGCCTCAATAGCTTGGTGCAAGCCGTCCGAGTAGCGGCGACCTTCCAAAATACGTCCCGTGAACTCATCCACGATTTTCACTTTGCCGCCATCCACAACGTATTCCACATCTTTTTCGTAGAGCGAATAGGCGCGTAAAAGCTGCGTTACGGTGTGAATACGGTCGCTGCGTTCAGCATAGATGCGCATTGCAGAGTCTTTGCGTAAAACGCGCTCTTCGGCGGAAATTTCCTTATCGCCTTCAATCACGGACATTTCTGCCGCAATATCGGGAATAACGAAAAATTCTTTGTCCGATTGCCCTGAAGTCAAGAATTCACGCCCTTTTTCGGTGAGGTCAATCTGGTGCTGGCGTTCATCAATCGAGTAAAAAAGCTCTTCGTCAATCTCACTCATGCGCGTCCCTTGGTCGCGGAGATATTCCAACTCAGTATCGCGCATAAGGCGCATATTATCTGGGTTGGAGAGCATTTTGGTCAATTTGTTATTCTTCGGCATTCCGCGATACGCACGAAGGAGCGCAATCCCTGCAAGGCGCGTATTTTCTTTGTCCTGCTTGTTGTCGCCTGTCGGTTGCAAGCCGCGCTCTGCCTCGCCGACAATTTTCGCCACCAAGCGCGATTGCGCATCCACCAAGCGGCGCATGGACGGGTTCATTTCTTCGTAGCGGTGGTCGCTCTGATGCACGGGACCCGAGATAATAAGCGGTGTTCGTGCCTCGTCAATCAAGACCGAATCCACCTCATCCACGATGCCGAAAAAGTGTGGACGCTGCACCATATCTTGTGCGTCGCCGACCATGTTGTCGCGGAGATAATCAAAACCAAACTCGTTGTTGGTGCCGTAGGTAATGTCGCACGAGTACTCTTTTTGCCGCTCGTCGGGTTCCATATTCGAGGTGATGCAGCCTGTGGTAATGCCGAGAAAATCAAACACGGGAAGCATCCACTCGCGGTCGCGCTGGGCAAGATAATCGTTTACCGTAATCAGGTGAACACCGCGCTGTGGCAGGGCGTTCAGGTACATCGGCGCAACGCCCACGAGCGTTTTTCCTTCGCCTGTCGCCATCTCGGAAATTTTTCCTTCGTGAATCACGATTCCGCCCATCATCTGCACGTCGTAGGGAACCATATCCCACACAGCATCGCGCCCAACGATTTTGTACTGCTTGCCTTGCATACGGCGGCAGACCTCTTTCACAACGGCGAAAGCCTGCGGCAAAAGCTCGTCCAATGTGTCTTGAATGGTTGCGTATTGCTCATCTTCAAGCGTTTTGATTTGGTCGTAGGCATCGCTTATTTCCTCGCCCGTAAGCTGCTCGGTGCGCAGGCGTGTGCGGAGCGCGTCCAATTCTTGCTTAAATTCGCTTGTGCGCTCGTCAAGAATGGTACGGAATTCGGCGGTTTTCGCTTTCAATTCCTCGTCGGACAAGGATTTCAGCGTTTCATAGACTTCGTTGATTTCATCCACGATGGGAAGCATTCGTTTCACGTCTTTATCGTGCTTGCTTCCGAAGACTTTTTCGAGAAATTTTAACATAGAATTTTTGAAGTGAGATGTTTATTGTTGAATGCTAAATTTGATGAGAGACTCCTATCAAAGAATGGCCGTGCCACTGAAGACTTTTCTAATCGCTGAGGGCTTTACAAAAACGAAATACTCTGCAAAGCCGCATCAAATGTGTCGCGGAGAGCATCATACTCGTCGGGTGGCGCGGAAAAAGAGAACACAAATACATTTTGCGCATCTTTGGTTTTTCGTACCGTAAAAATCTTGCGTATTTTCGTTGTGGAATTGCCCATCATTTGGCGCAGCAGGACATCTTTTGCGGGCGCACCCAAAAACTCGAAATCCCGTGTGGTTTCTATTGCCCAAGCATCTTCGTAGAATGCGAATGATGTTTGGAGATAGTCCTCCAGCGACGGCAAAAGCAGCATTCCGGCGGCAACTTTGATGTACGTTTTTGATTGTTTCCGCGCCGCATCATTGCTCAGTTTTGGCGTAATTCCAACACGCAAGGCAGGAAAGAAAACTGGCTCACGGTCAATATACCAATCTTTTGGCGCAGTGAGCGTGAAATGAAACTGCGCATCATTGAAAATCGTCGCGCTTTGCCCACCGTCAAGCCCCACGAAACCTCGCCCCCACGCCGAAAGCGTGAGAAGAAGCGTGTGCATAGTCGAGTGGACAATCGTGAGGAATGACATACGTCTAAGAAAGGATGAAGGATGAAGGATGAGGGCTGAAGGTTGAAAATCTCACGCGCTGCACGCGTAAAAAGACGCGCAATATACCATTTTTTGTAAACCTAACCAATTTCAAACCATTCCGTTATGACCACCGCAACACCCGATATATACTTGTTTTCCGAAGAAATGCTCCGAAAACAACTCGAAACCGCCGATGAAAAACTTGGCTATAAAATTGTTCATTTCTACGTGGATGAGCATGGCGTACTTAGTAAGACTCCAACAAATGCCACAGAGGTTTTTTATCTCTCGCCGTCGGGCGGGACGCTGCGTGATAAGTCGTTTAATCTCGTAACATACAGTGCGCGGTATGATATGTACAAAGGGCTGGGCAGGGCGTAAGAGAAGGATGAAATATGAATTTTGAGGAATGAATTTTGAGAGATGAATTTTGAGGAATGAATTTTGAGGAATGAATTTTGAGAGATGAATTTTGAGAGATGAAGCGCGAAAGCGTTATCATTGCTTGCCTTCAAGGATTTCCCAATAGCAAAAAAGGCTGCTTTGCCAAAATAGTGCAAAGCAGCCTTTTTCTTGATTCAATTTCGCAAAGATTAGCGTGAGTAGTATTCCACAACGAGGGGAATTTCACAGATAATCGGCACTTCTTCGCGCGGTGGAACGTAGAGCATTTTCACGCTGAGGCTTGATTTAGCCACTTCCAAGTATGCTGGCGGCGCAGAAGTGCGGATAGCTTCTTGGAAGCATATCAATTTACGGCTTTTCTCACGGACGCTAATGGTATCATTGATTTTTACGTGATACGACGCAATATCCACTTGCTTGCCGTTTACTTCGATGTGTCCGTGGGTTACATACTGGCGAGCCGCATAAATAGAGCGTGCCAAGCCTGCACGGTAAATAACCGCATCCAAACGAGCTTCCAAAATCTGCACGAGAATTTCACCCGTGTTGCCGAGCGAGCGTTGTGCTTTATCAACGTAGCGGCGGAGCTGACGCTCATGCACGTTATATTGCAAGCGCAAACGTTGTTTTTCAAAAAGCTGCTTACCGTAATCCGATACTTTTGCGCGGCGTTTGTTGCCACCGTGCTGTCCGGGAGGATTCGGCTTGCGCTCCATGAGTTTGCCCGCCTTCAACGTCATCGCAATACCAAGTTTGCGCGAGAGGCGGACTTTTGGTCCTGTATAATTCATAGAACAAAAAAGAAATGAAATGGAGAAGCGTTGAAAAATAAAGCCAGTGTGAAGGACAAGCGCGTTTTTCTCCAAAAGCCGCATCAAAGCTCGCTTTCAAGGCGAAACCTTGCTAAAAAAATGTCCATCACAAACAAGCATTCAACGATGAGTTAGTGCCGATAAGCATTTCTGCGTGAATTCTGCATAAAAAAAGCCACATCGTGTACAGATTTCTGTATGGATGAGGCTTTGTATCGGTGAGCCACTTGTCGGAATTGAACCAACGACCGACGGTTTACAAAACCGTTGCTCTACCGCTGAGCTAAAGTGGCGTGTGATGAGCGAGTTGTCAAAAAGAGATTACAAATATAATTGTTTGTCAAAAAAAAGTCAAGAATTTTATTTAAAAAAATCGGTCAAATCGCATTACGATGCAAAAAGACTTGACCGATAGCAGCAGATTCTTCACTATTTTTGAGCGCATTCTCAGCGCACAACCGTTAGCGAACGACGGTCAAAGGCAGCGTATAGCTTTTGCCATTCACACGCACCGTGCAGAGGAACACGCCTGTTT
Organism: Candidatus Kapaibacterium sp.; assembly: GCA_004292595.1. GTDB lineage: Bacteria > Bacteroidota > Ignavibacteria > Kapaibacteriales > UBA4661 > PH2015. The sequence goes on from RDXM01000118.1 coordinate 54,800, forward strand.
GTGCGGCATTCAGGGGAATTGAATGCTCACCTGCTTGTAACTGCCCGCTCCAAACATTCTGCACCACGCGCCCTGCCGTGCTGAAGAGCGTAATATCTGCATCCGCCGCTTTTCGCAACGTGAAACGCAGTGTTGATGAGCCCGCCGAAGGATTTGGAAAAATAGAAAATGCTTCATTATTGCCAAGAAATGCGAGGTCGGATTGAACGCTCGTTGTGCGTGCTTTCACCACGCCAAGCGGCGCAAGACGCTCGCCCAGAATCGCGGTCGTGTCGGCTTCGGTCGCACCAAACCACGCTTGTAGGACGTTGGTATAGATACGGCGGTAATCGTATTGATATTGCTGGTCGCCGTTGCGCGTGAGATTTTGCAAGTCTGGCACATTGCCGAAGGTATTGCCGTTCACATTTGTTCCGAAGACGAATTGCACCGAAGCCGCGCCGTGGTCGGTGCCGAGCGAGCCGTTTTCTTGCGGTCTTCTGCCAAATTCGGACAGCGTCATGCCGATAACGCGGTCAGCAAACCCTTGTTGGAGCGCGTCGGTTTGGAATTGCGCGATACCTGTCGCCAAAGCGCGGAGCAATGCGGGATGCACACCGCTTCCGTCGGACTGCTGCTGCAAAACGTGCGTGTCGAAGCCGCCTAAATACACGAGATACACTTTCGAGCGCAAACCGCCTGAAATCAGGCGAGCAACCATGCGGAGTTGCTGCGCAAAACCTGCTGCGTAGTCTAGCGTGTTGCGTCCTTTGTCGAAGGCTTGTTTGACAAGCTGCGAGTAGGCATCAGACTTCTGGGCAATCGTGCGGACGTAGTTGTATTCGCTTGCAAAGGTGGAAGCATCGGTGAGTGCTTCGTCGTCGGGCGATAAACCTTGTCCCAAGCGGAAAAATTGTTCGGGGTCGGCGAGCGCGATGCCCATATCGCCGCGTCGGTCGTCCTTCAGCAGCATAGAAAGTGTGCCGCCAATTTGCACCGAGAGCGGATAATCAGGGATTTGCGAGCCTTGCGGGGCGTGAAGGCGAGCAATAGAGCGTCCCATCCAGCCGTCGGTGAATTGCGTGTTTGGGAGCGAAGAATTGATGCCAGAGAGCCAAATATCGGTCGAGCGGAAGTGGGATAAATTCGGGTTTTCGTAGCCCACGCCTTGAACGAGTGCCAAGCGTCCGTCTTCATACATTTGCTGCATTCCGCCAAACGGAACGCCCGTCGTCAGCGCAGGATGCAAATATACCCGCGAGCCGAAAAGCCGCGTGGCAGCTTCCTTGCGGACGGCGAGCTTGGGGCGCAAACGGTAGTAATCCGCACTGTCGGCTGGAATGATAGTGTTTAAGCCATCATTGCCACCAAAAAGTTGAATAATGACGAGAATATTGTCGCTGTTATGCGCTTCGGAGCCGAATTTATCTTGCAAGGGCGAGGCAGACAGCACGGGCATTCCGCCAAGCATCGTTGAGCCAACACCAAGCGACAAGCCCAGTGCTGACGAGCTTTTCAGGAAGTCGCGCCGAGAAGCATTGTCAATAATATTGTTGCCAAGAGCGGGAGCAGAAAACGATGGTTTCATGGTGATTGTAAAGGAAATGGTGAAGTCGCGCCGCAGGAGGTAGCCTGTTCGGTCGCCGTTACGCGATGAAAAATAATTGCACGTGGTTGAATCTTTGAAATGACCATTTTCATACACGACAAAATCTGTAAAGAGCAGGTAAAATCAGGCTTCAGTGGCACAGACATTCTTGTCTGTGATTCTTTGTAACCCGCTCCAATACTCACAGACAAGAATGTCTGTGCCACTACTCAAGGAAGTTTTTCATGTCAGAAAATTTCTCAAAAATTCTTCTTGCAAACCCTCGAAAAGCGCATCAAACCTACAAAAAACGCTTTTATTCACCCACAAATACGAACCACTTACCAGCAAATTTACGGTAAAGAATAGACAAGTGCAAGACCATTTAGCGTCGGAAATATGCGCAGGGCGGGAACAGAAGGCGAAACGGAGGAATGAGATGGGGAGTGAGATTCTGTGCTGTGTTCAGCACCGTCGCGGCGTTCTCGCTCGAACTGCACCACCGCCAAGCCCGCACCAATGCCGATAGCCGACCCCAAGAACACATCCGAAGCCCAGTGAACATCGTGGTACATCCGTGAAAGCGCAGTGATTGCGGCAAGCGAATACAAGCCAATGCTCGCCCATGGCGTTTTGGTGCGCTCGTAAATGCGCTCGGCAAGCACTGTCGAAACAGCAAATGCGACCGTTGCGTGTCCAGAGGGGAAACTTGTGCGCTCATTGGTGAATTGCAAGGGCTGAAAGCGCATCGCACCTTCTTCGAGAAACGGGCGGCTGCGCCCAAAGGCAGACTTGAACACCAGATTTAACGCTCCGCCATAGACTAACGCCTCCAATGCCAAACGCCCTGTAACCCGCACGTGGTCTTCGTTCGCAAGCAGTCCGCCGCCATAAATTGCCGCCGCAATGCCGCCCGCAACGAGCGTTTCGCCGTAAATGCGTCCGACGGCTGCCACTGGCGCGACCACTACGTTTGCGGGCGACGCAGGAATCATCTGCATTTGCCGCCGAAGGATTTCATCATTGGGAAGAAAAGCAATGCTGCCCGCAATCACGCTCGAAGTCAAGAACCAATCGAACGTGGAAAAGCGCAACGGACGGCTCACGTAGCCGAGTCCGTCCTTGAAGGCATCGTTAAAATCATTGACAAAAATTTCTCCTGCCGTGCGCGAGGAAGAATCAGGCGCGACGGCTAGAGATGAGGTTTTATCGAAGGTGTAAGCGAATGATTGTTGAGAAAAGGCGGAGAAAAAAAGCAGAAAAAAAAGCGCGGTGAGTTTTTTTTGCGTAGACAAAAGTGTTCGCGCTACGGACAAACACTGGCTTTGGTAGAACAGATACTCTTGTTTGTTCCGCAGGAATATTGTCGAAATACGGCTCTGCATCAGGCTTCTTCCAGTTGTTTCATAATGCCAGAGCGCACTTTTTTGGTCAGCGAAATAAGCTGATGATGCTCTTCTTGGCTGAGCTCGCCCATGACCGACTGCACCGCAGAAACATAGCGTTTGTCGAGCTTGGTAACGATGCGCCGTCCTTCGCGGGTGAGTTCGACGTGATAGCTGCGGCGGTCGCCCTCGACGTTGGTGCGCACAAGAAAGCCTTGTTTTTCTAAGCGGTCGAGCAGCCCTGTGATGTTGGATTTGTCCACCAAGAGCTTGCGGCTGAGGTCGTTTTGCGTCATGGGTTTATTGCTCTCTTTGAGCAGCACAAGGACGTTGAACTGCGCTTCGGAAGCGAGTTCGGGCTGGAAAATTTTTGTGGAAATTTTCTTGAGCATCAGCGATGTCCACCAGACGCTCATCAAGGCTTCATGCGGCTCATCATTGAATCGAATAGGAAGATCTACCATAGCAGAAACACACAAAAATTCAGTGGGTGGGAAATGGGGAGCGAAAAACTCAACGAAAGAACTCAACACGAGAATCCGGGACGAACACTCAGGAGAAAACTCATTGACAAATTCACACGTGAGAAGCGATGACGTGTGCGGGCAAGCGTGATTTTATCACGACTTAAAGCACGATGCTCCGCAATTCTCGCCGCACAATATACGCAAAACAGTTGAGCTATCAACAATCTTTTTTCAGAAATATCATTCGCTTGCATTGAACGATATGCAATGCAGACCAGAGTGCTGAGACCACTGATGAATACTTGATTTGGTAGAATAAGCACTCGTGTTTCTTCCAGTCAAAATGTACGTGCTTGGGCTACTATTGCTTGCCTAATCGCGCCATTTCGCGCTGCGCCTGACGGCGGACGGTATCTTCATCGTCGTAATCCTTGTAGGCAAGCGCGTATTCGAGATTTTGTTTTGCTTCGGTTTTCTTTCCGGATTTTGCTTGTACTTGCGCCAAACGCAGATGAGAGCTGGGCGTAATCCACTTTTCTTCTTGCGGCTTTGCTTGAAGAGCTTGCAGAAAGCGTTGTTCGGCTTCGGCGGGCTTGCCAAGCTCCACAAGCGCACGACCGCAGAGATAGAGCGTTTGCCCGCGCACGTCATCGTTCAGTTGCTTTTTGAGGAGTTCCTCGGCAAGGCGCACTGTTTCTGCGTATTCCGCCCCACGAAACGACACCGAAACGCGCCGCGCTGCCGCTTGTTCGGGCGAAAGCGGCTTCTGGAGAAGGTCGGCGGCGGCTTTGTAAGGAAGTGCTTTTTGATAAAATTGCGTTGCTTGTGCATGGTTGCCGTCCATATCCTGCATCAAACCTTGCAAGTAGAGCGAATTGCGCATATTGCTGGAATCGGCGGCAAGTGCGATACATTTTTGCAAATACTGATTGGACTCGGCAAACTTCAAGCGATACATCATGCACGCGCCCAAGAGCAGATTTCCGCGCGATTGTGCAGCTTTGTCGGGCATTTGCAGGACAGCTTGAAAATACGTGGCGGCTTCGTCGGGCTTGCGCACAACATTCATCAAAATCTGTCCCGAAACGAGCTTGTAAAAATAATTTTGCGGATATTGTGCAGAAAGATTTTTCAAGTGATAGAGCGCACGTGGCGCAGTTTCTTCCATTTCTTGATAAAACGTCGAGAGCCAATACTGCGCCTCAGCGCGAGTATAGATGCCGTTTACAGCCGCATTTTCTAACTGCTTCAAGCCCAAATTACGGTCGGTGGTGAATCCAGCGAGTTTTATTGCGGGTTTGATAACAGCAGGAGCTTGGGCGACAAGGCAATTAAACAGCCCGAAGCCCATTTGCGCGTCAGCGTTGTTCGGGTCGGCTTTCACAGCATCATTCAAATAATCGTAGCCTTTTTTGCCATCCCACAGCGATTGCGTGATAGTTTTCATGCGTTCTTCAGCGTTGAAAAAGCGGCAAATACCGCGATAGCCATATGAACCGCCCAAATAAAACAAGGCTTTGGAGTCGTTTGGGGCTGATTTCAAGATATTCTCGCACACGGAAATCGTGTTCTGCTGCAACTGCATGAAGCGGTTGTAGTCGCTCTTATTTTGCTGCAAACGATATTTATAAAAGTAGGTCATGCCTTTCACAAAATGCCCACGCGGGTCGGCGGGAGCCATTGTAATGACTTCGTTGCAACGCTGTTCGGCTTCTTGATAGCGCAAATTATACAAGCTATTGATTGCCTCCATCGTCGTCGTATGCACTTTGTTCCAATCAACGTTTGGCGGATTTGTCTGTGCTGTCAAAGGCAGAGAAACAAAGCAAAGAAAAAGCACACAAGCGAGAAACAACGCGGCATTGGAGACAAAAGAGACAAACAAGCGAAAAAAAATAGGTATGCGGTGCATAACACAAAGCAAAGAAAATGGTGTGGAGAGTGAAGCAATTATGCGCAGAGTAGCGTGGTGGAAAGGCGCAAATATTTCTTACGGCATTCTTTGGGAATTGTTACGGAGATTGTTGCGAAGATTGCTACGGGTGCGTCCGAAAAACGTCATCCAGCGCGTCGTGGAGCGGCTTGGGGAGCATTGCCCGCCAATACGGACGCTCTTTCGTCATAAAATTGCTCACTGCCTGCGCATCACTTCCTTTCGCCAGAAGCCGCACCGTTACAAGCGCGGAGGAATACACCTCGAACAGATTTTGCTGTGTGCGATTCGCTTTCAAGGCGTTTTGACGCTCTTTGTAGCGTGTTTGTGCTTTGTCGGCAGCATCGGCGAAATACCGCAAGCGTAGATTCTGTGCGCGTTCTGGCTGTGTGGCAAACACCACAAGCGAATCTGGCACGCTCACGACTTCATTCGGCGCAAGATATTCGGGATAATATTCGTCGTAGGCAAGCAGCGCGAGTGTGCTGTCTGGAAGCGTGATAAAATCTGGGTTGCCGACATCGAAACCCGCCGCAATGGTATATTTTCCTGCTCGCTTTTTCAAAACCGTCATGCCAATACTCGCCGTCGCGCTATTGCCGCCGCCATCGGTGCGGATGCAGATTTCGTTTGTGCCGTCGCGGTCGAGGTCGCGCAGGTCGAGCATTGTGCCGTAGTAGTATGTTCCTTCAAAGGCTTGCCAGAATTGTTTTTTTGTGCTGTCGTATTCGTAAATACGCAAGGTTTCAAAGCCAATTCGCGCACCCAATGAATCTTTTGGATAGATTGTTACCAGCGCGTCCTCGAAGCCGTCATTGCCAATGTCAGCGCGGCGCGTGTCAATTTTGCGCGAAGCTAATTCCGAGGGAACGGTAAAAGGAATACTGCGCGTTTCCGAAACCGCATGAATAGGCTTTTCTTCGGCGGGTTCATTGCACGAAACGCACACGAAAACGCCCAGCACACAGCAAAACAACAATGAGCGTAATGAGCGCGATGAAGAATATTCCCAACGGGAACGGCGCAAAAAATGATGTGTGAAGAGCATGAATGGTGCGAACGTAAATAGTGTGGACGTACATGAAAAAAATGCTGGTTCTTATTGGATTTAGTTGGAAAGAATCCCCAACCCATTAGTGGCACAGACATTCTTGTCTGTGAGTATTAGTGCGGGGTTTAGGTAAAAAACACATGCTTTACTTTTTTATTCCCATTCAATCGTTGCGGGCGGTTTGCTCGAAATATCGTACACAACGCGGTTGATGCCACGCACTTCGTTGATGATGCGATTAGAAATGTTCGCCAGCACCTCGTAGGGCATCGGATACCAATTTGCCGTCATGCCGTCCACGCTTGTAACGGCGCGGATTGCGCAGACGTTTTCGTAGGTGCGCTCGTCGCCCATCACGCCCACGCTCTGCACGGGGAGCAGCACAGCGAAGGCTTGCCAAATTTCATGGTACAATCCTGCCTTGCGAATCTCATCAAGATAGATTTCATCAGCCTCGCGGAGAATATTCAGCTTTTCGCGGGTAATTTCTCCCGGTACGCGAATTGCCAAGCCCGGACCCGGAAATGGATGCCGGTCGATAAACCAATCTGGAATGCCCAGAAGCCGCCCCACTGCTCGCACTTCGTCCTTGAAAAGTTCGCGGAATGGCTCAATAAGGCGCAGATTCATCTTCTCTGGCAAACCGCCCACGTTGTGGTGCGTTTTGATGGTTGCCGACGGACCTTTGAACGAAACTGACTCAATCACATCGGGATAGAGTGTGCCTTGAGCAAGGAACTGTGCGTCGTTGAAGCGTTGTGCTTCTTTCTCGAACACGTCAATAAACGTCGCGCCGATGCTTTTACGCTTTTTTTCGGGGTCGCTGATGCCCGCCAAGCGGCTCAGGAACAGGTCGGACGCATCAACGCAATCAATACTCATGGAGAAATGTTTTTTGAACAGCTCAATAACGGTGCGGCTTTCGTCCTTGCGCATTAAGCCGTTGTCAATATGAATACAATGAAGCTGCTCGCCCAATGCTTTGTGCAATAAAACCGCCGCAACCGTAGAATCCACGCCGCCAGAGAGGGCGCAAATCACGCCGCCCGTGCCAACCTTTGCGCGAATATCTTCGATTGCTTGCTCCATAAACGAACCCGCATTCCAATCAGCGTTGCAGGAGCAAATTTCTGTCAAAAAATTCGCCAACATCCGCTTCCCATCAAGGCTGTGATGCACTTCGGGGTGAAATTGCATTCCGTAAATATTGCGCTTGGTGTTTTGCAAGACGCAGTACGGCGCGTTTTCGGTCGTGGCAACAACCTCGAAGCCCTGCGGAATGGCGGTAAGCGAGTCTCCATGCGACATCCAGACCTGCGACTCATCGGGAACGCCTGCAAGCAATTTCGATTCTCCCACAATACGCAACTGCGCCCGCCCAAATTCACGCTTTGTGGCTTTATCCACCGCGCCGCCTTGTGTGTGGGCGATAAGCTGCAAGCCATAGCACAGTCCCAGAATGGGCGTGGTGCGGGCTTCGGCAAAAGCAAATACGTCGAAGGCGGGTATTGGTGCGCCTTCGGCATACACGCTAAACGGACTGCCCGATAAAATAATACCTTTGGGCTGCAAATCTGCCAGCGTTTGTTCAGAAATGGTATAGGGGTGCAATTCCGCATAAACACCGCATTCCCGCACACGCCGTGCGATAAGCTGCGAAAATTGCGACCCAAAATCAATAATAATAATGCGTTCTGTGTGCGACATAGACATAATGTTTCTTCGTTACGGAGGTTGTGTGCTAGAATGGGACAATGACAATATTAACCGTTTTTGCGAAATAAATCTTGAGGAATCAATCATTAGAAACCAATTTCTACGCCAAAATTCACCATGCGGGCTTGCATCACAGCGAAAATATCGCTGGACTGCGCAAAGGAGCGAGAAGGAATATTTGCTGGCGAATTCATCTCGGTTTCTACGCCAGAGTAGTTCGTCCACAAAAAGGCATTGCGAATAGATACGCCGAGCGTGAAGGTGCGGATATGCTCTGGCAAAAGAGCGGCTTTCTGCAAGGTGTGGCGGGCATCCCAGCGCACACTCAGTTCGCGCAGACGCACCCAATCGCCATTTTCCAAATAATTTGCCACGTCGCCAAAGCGTGTGTCCATGCGCATAAATTCTGTTGCTGCTGCCTGATATTCTGGCGTGTTTGGGGCGAGTACTTGCACTCCGTCTGCCGCGCGAATGCCGAGTTGTGCATCGGCGATTTGCCCTTGTGCCAAGCCAAGCTGCGTCAGAAGGCGATTGAAACGAGGATTGCCGCCAGAGCTAGAGGTTTGCTCGCGAGTGCCATTGAAAATATATCGCCCAAACCCCGCATCAATCAAGCCATAGAAGGTAACATCGCGGAAGAGCGTGAGCGTCCACGAGAACGACCCCGTGACAAGCGGTACGCTCGAACCAAGTGCGCGTAAGACGGAATCTCGCACCGGACCTCGCGCCCAGTCGTAGTAGCCGCTTGCTTGAAAGCGGGGCGCGAGAACAGGACGGTCCATAAACACGCCGCGCCGTTGTCCTTTTTCGATGTAATTTGAATTGCCAAGCAAGCCAGAACCCGCATAAAAGCTCCGCTCGCGGAAGTTTGTTGTGCCTGAACCCAGACTATCGACGATATTATCGGCATAGCCAGCCAAAAGATTCAAGCGCAAGACCGCATTTTCTGTATTCAGCACCGAGCCGTATAGCTGCGCTTCTGCGCCCCAACTGCGCGTTCTGCCTGTGTTTTGTGCGTTTGTCGCTTCGCCCGTCGAAGGAGCTTTATTGCCGTCTAAAATTGCATCGTTCGCAAATTGAACAAATCCCGTGAGTTCTGCTCCAAATCTATTCTGTACTTCAATATCTGCCCCAAATTCAATATCCTGAATGCGTTCCGGGCGAATCGAATCGTTGCCAATGGGCGTTTCAAAAAAGATTCTGCGTCCTGTCGAGCCAGTGAGCGAGGTGCCGGGTGCGTTGAAGGATTTCCATAACGTGCTGGATTGGCGCAGTGTTGGGAGTTTGCCGCTTTCGCCATAGCCGCCGCGGAATTTGAACAAATTCCACTCGTTGGGAAGAATACCGAGCTTATCCACGCGCAGTGCGAAGCTGCCTTGCGGGTAAAAAATTGCGGGAGTTTTTTCACCAAGCGTACTGGCGTAGTCATTGCGCACACCACCAGAAACGAAAAGCGTTTTTTTGTAGTCCGTCTCCACGCGAGCAAAGATGCCAGCTTCGCGGTATTGTTCGTTTAGTTCTGCCACCGAAGCCTCACGCAATCCCGTTTGGATAGCGGGAATGCCAGCAGAAGGAAAACTTGATGCGCGGAGTTGGTCGAGCAAAAAGCGATTGTCGTAGGCTTGTACGCCTGCAATGCCCGTCAGCGTGAAGTCCTCGCCGATAGTCGCGGTGTACGAAATATTCGCATCGTAGTTTAGGCGCGTCGGCGTAAAGACTTTGATAAATCTTGACCCTTCCGACGGCGGTGCATTCGGGGCGACGCTATACGGCACACCAGGCGGTAAATAGGTAATGGCGCGGCTGCTCACGTGTTCTACTCCCGCCAAGGCGCGTATTTTCAAGCCCGGAAGCCATGCCGGAGCGTAGGAAATATCTGCCGAGCCAAGCAAATGCGCAACGGTGATGTTATTCTGAATAGACGCAATGCTCAGGCTATCAACGGAGAAAAATCGCTGCCCGCTATAAGGGTCGCCAATGAGCATATTTCGTATCCAGCCCAAAAACACGCCTCCGTTCTCATTTTGCAAGGGAACATCGAACGTATTTTGAGAAAAGAAAGCAGAAAACTTGGCAAGAAAACCTGGAATTGGCTGTACATCAACGTTGAATCGGGTGGAGTATTGCGCAAGTGCGCTGCCGGGCAGGATTCCTTGCTCACTGCGGCTGTTGAACGAAGCAAAGTAATTGATTGCCGTGCCGATATTTCCTTGCAGATTGAAGGTGTGCTGGAACATTGCGCCTGTGCGGAAAATACGATTCACGTTTGCGGCGTTCAAGGTGTAGTCCTCGCGGTAGAAGCGGTGCGGCTCTTGCCAGCCACCAGAAAAGCGATAGTTTATGCGCAGCGCGTTATCAAACGTATTATTGTTTGCTTCTGTGCTGTTGCTTGGGGCAGTTTTCCCGCGTTTTGTGGTGATGAGAATAACACCATTTTGCCCCGACGTACCGTACAGGCTTGATGCCACTGGACCTTTCAGCACTTCAACGGTTTCGATGTCATTCGGTGCGAGCGTGGAAAGCGGCGAAACTTCGTCGTATTGAATGGATTCGTAGTATTGATAATCTACGCCCGTCGAGCGCACTCCGTCAATAAAAATAACAGGCTGTCCACCCAGCAAACTTGCACTTGAGCGAATATTGATGCGCACTCCGCTTGCGAGATTACCATTGGAAAACTGCATAAACAATCCAGGAACTTTCGCAATTAAGGCTTGCAGGGGGTCGCTAAAGCGGACGTTATCGGTCAGAACGCTCATATCTACGCGCCCGACGGACACTTCCGCGACTTCTTTCGCTGTTCTCGACACCACGCCCGTCACAACAATCTGCTCCAAGTCTTGCAGGTCGGGAACAAGCTCTTGTGCGATTTCCAGCGTTGTGTCGGCTTCGATGCGCAGCTTTTGAAGAGCTTTTTTGTAGCCGATGTACCGCGCCGTCAGCACGTAACTTCCAGGCTTGATATTCGTGATTTTATACGAGCCGTCACGCCCAGCAACTGCGCCATTTCGTTGGTCTTTGGTGTTTTCTCCAGCCAGCAGACTGAGCGAAGCACGTGCGCCTTGAAAGGCATACAGAAATTCCGTGCGCGGTACTTCTTCCGAGGGAACAAGGGAAATGATTGTGCCGGGTAGCAACACGCCTGATTGCTTGTCTTGTACTTTCCCGCGTATTGTTGCGCTTTGTGCAAAAAGTTCTGCATATTCTGTAGATGGCGCACAGTACCACCACAGCAGCATACATACTGCATAGCGTGTGAACAATGAGGAGGAACAAGTATTCATAAGCAAAACACAAAAAGCGAAGAGCATGAACAGAGAAACAAAAACTCTGCGTTATGAAAAAACAATGAAAAAACAATGAAAAAACGTAGCTGGTCAGGTCTCACCCATGAAGAGGGGACGCAGATGAAGATGATTGGATTGATGAAGATGATATTGATAAAAAAAAATCAGAGCGTGAATGCAGACTTCATCCGTTGTTGATGTTTTCTGCATTTTCATCATCTTCATCCATTCCATCATCTTCATCTGCGTCCTAAA
>RDXM01000015.1 GCA_004292595.1 Candidatus Kapaibacterium sp.
TGAAGCTCACAGACAGGAATGTCTGTGCCACCAAAGCCAGTATCTATCAGTTTTGTCGTGGCACAGGCATTCTTGCCTGTGAGGTTTGCGAAAGTCCTATTTTTTGACTACAATGTCAGCAACACCTCATCATTACTGCGTTCTTTGGCAGTCCCCACCATAAAAAAGGTTTTCATTGCGCCGCGTCCTTTTATGTCAATTTCGCCACGCGCCTCAAAGAGGAAATCATCTTGCAAGAGTAAATAAAAATCTTCGGTGCAATGAATTTTCCCTGCCTCGCTGTGAGATTCCATGCGGCTTGCAATGTTTACCGTGTCACCCCAAATATCAAAGGCAAATTTCTTGCGTCCAATCACGCCTGCAACAACGGGACCAGTGTGAATGCCGATTCGGAGACGTAATTCCGTGCGGAACTGCTCATTGAATTTGTTCAATTCCAGCAATAATTCAAACGCTGTATTCGCGGCAACGTGGGCGTGGTCGGGGCGTTCCTGCGGCAGACCACTTGCCATCATGTAGCAATCGCCAATCGTTTTTATTTTTTCGCAGCCATTTCGTTCCAAAACGTTGTCGAACATAACGAAAACTTCCGAGAGAATTTGTACCAATTCTTCAGGAGCCATGCTGGCTGCAAGCTGCGTAAAACCGACAAGGTCGGCAAAGAGAATCGTGGTCGAGGAATAGCGTTGGGCGAAGGATTGCTCGCCATTTTTCAAGCGTTCTGCAATGGCGGCTGGCAAGATATTCAGCAAAAGCCCATCGGCGTTTGCTTTCTCGAATTGCAATGCCTGAAGCGTGTCGGTGAGATGTGAATTGAGCGTGTCTGCCTCTTCGTAGGCGGCTGCTAACTCGTGGTTCACATCCTGCATCTTCGCATTTATTTTCTCCAGCTCTTGGGAGCGTTCCTGAATTTCCTTCTTTTGTAAGAATAATTCTTGATTTCGCTTCGATTTTACACGGTTTCTGTAGAACAATACTCCAATAGCACCAAGAGCGAGAAGTCCAATGGCGGCAAGCAAATATCTCTGCAAGCGAGACTGCTCGGCATCAAGCTGAAGAATTTTTATTTGCTGCTCGCGCTTTTCATCTTCGTAGCGTGAGTTCAGCTCCGCGACGAGCTTTGCGCTGCGCTCATTGAAGAGCGAATCTTTGAGAGCGTCGCGCATTTTGCGATAAGTATTGGCTTCTTTGAACGCACCAAAGGCTTCATTGCTATTGGCAAGCGCGGCGTACAAGTCATTGATTTCGCGGCGGTCGTGGGCGTGTTCGGCAAATTCCAAGGCACGCTCTAGCGTTTCGATAGATTGCCCAAACTGCTTTTGCTGAAAATAAATAATGCCGATATTGTCGAGTGAAAGTGCTTTCCCGCGTGTGTCTTCGAGCGAATCAAAAATGCTGTATGCTTGGCGAAAAAGCGTGAGCGCGGTGTCGTAGCGTTGTTGGAGGCGAAAAATCCAGCCGATGTTATTGGTAAGCGTTCCAATGCCGCGTGCTTCAAAGAGTTCGCGGCGAATAAGCAAAGCACGTGTGAAGTATTTCATTGCGCTGTCGAACTGGCGTTGATTGCCAAAGCAATTCCCCATGTAGTGCATGGTTTCGGCAATCTCGCTCAAATTCACGAGAGACTCCCGTATCTCAAGAGCTTGCCGCAAGTACGTGAGTGCTTTTTCGTTTTCACGCTGCACCTCGTACACTCGCCCAATACTGTGGAGTGCAGTGCCGATTGCTTCTTGATTTTGTGCGGCTTTGCTGAGTGCGAGCGCGTCGAAGTGGAGCGATGCCGCCACTGCGTACAAGCCCTGTACGCGCGCCGCTACGCCAACAGCATTTTTCGCAGCAGCAATATACTCTGGCAAGACGCGCTTTTTTGCTATATCCAAGGCAGTTTCAGCAATTCTCATTGCTTTCTCGGCATCAACCGTTACATACTCTTTCGAGAGCGCCAGAAGAGCATCCATGCGGCGTGTGTCGGTTTCAGGGAAACGCTCCACGCGCTTTTGTAATGAGTCTAAACGATGGTGTAATGGTGATGCGTGTGTGCTGCTTTCGCTCTGCGCACGGTGGTATGGCAATAGCAAAGCAATCAAAAAAATACCGCGATGTAGTGTGCGGAAGATGCTTGAAGTCCTCTTCATATCGTGCTTCGTCCCTTTCTTTATGTCGTGTTTCCCCATATTCTTTTCCGGGCAACCCATTCTACCGCTTGAGAAGCGGTAGGACGGGAAAACGTGTTGTTATTTTTTTCGTCTGTCGAGCGTCAGTTGTTTTTGCATAATTTTATCGCCCCGCGCTATCGTAAAGCCCAGTGTTTGCCCCGTAATGCAGTCATAAATAAATGTTTGTACGTCATTTTCTCGGCGAATTTTTTGACCGTCAATTTCCATGATAACGTCGCCCGGCTCAAATCCTGCGCGGTCGGCAGGAGAATTTTGTGCAATTTCGCTCACCACCACGCCTTGTACTTTTTTCAAATCCAAATACTTCGCAATGCGCTCATCTACTTGCTGCACACGCAAACCAACATTAAAATCGCGGTCAATCGAACCATCTTTTTTGAGCAAATCCATAATGCGCCGCACACGATTGATAGGAATTGCAAAGCCAATGCCAATGCTCCCAGCACCAGAGCCGCTTTGCGCCGTCGAATAAATAATTGTGTTCATGCCGATAAGCTCGCCGAGCGAGTTCAAAAGTGCGCCGCCAGAGTTGCCCGAACTAATTGCCGCATCGGTCTGAATCATGTTCCGATACACGCGCCCTTCTTGCACCATGTTCACGCCAGAATTGCTCACAACGCCCACCGTTACGGTGGGTTTGGCGTTCACATCGAACAGACCAAAGGGATTTCCAAAGGCAATCGCCCATTCGCCGACAATGACTTCATCGGAATTGGAAAATTTTAAAAACGGAAAACTCGTGCCTTTCGGCACCGTTTCATCTTCGATTTTCAGCACCGCAATATCGCTCGTGCGGTCTGTGCCGATGAGCCGAGCTTTGTATTTCTCGCCATTGGTCAGCGTAATGACGATTTTTGAAGCGTGTCCTGCCACGTGGTCGTTGGTCAAAATATAGCCGTCGGGCGACACCAAAAAGCCCGAACCCAACCCCGCTACTTCTTGGCGATAGGTTTGCGGTTGCTGGCGCTGGTTGAAGTACATTCCAAAAAGCGGGTCGTTGAAAAAATCAGCAAAGGGGTCGCGGACTTGATATTCTCGCACTTCCACGACGTTAATGCCGACAATCGCTGGGCTGCCAACACTTACGGCGCGGGTAATCGCATTGCGCCGCGAGTTTGTTATATCTTGATTTGCGGTTTGGAGTGCTTCTTCGCCGCTTGCTGTTGTTTGGGGCGAAGAAGGCTGAGATGACTGTTGTGATGCGGGTTTCAAAACAGTGATTATTTTTTGCACCTTTTCTTTCGTTGTGGGAAGCGCGGTGAGAATGCCTGTTACGAACAAGCCTACAAGGATAATAATTCCAAGACGTTTCATGGTGAAAAACCGAAGAATAGTTGGTGAAAAGAGACAATATACTAAAAAAGGTTTGTGGCTTCAGATGTAGTCCACCTCAAAGGTGGACTACATCTCATCCTTTCGCTTTTTATATGCAATTCTTACACACTTTTAGTATAAAATGTAAAAAGCAGAGGAAAGGTCAAAATTTATCACCTTGCTTTCCTGAAAATTAGTTATTTTGGCTGTAGTTCATGCAGTCAAATTACATTAAAACCACAACATCTTCTACAAGTATTTGTATGCAGTATTTGGCTTGGCATGAGAATTTATCTTGACTTCTGGATTTCATTTTATACGACACTTGCATAATACGATTCGCTGAAGTACAAATACTTGTGGTGCTTACTTCCAATTTTTTAACGCTGCTCGGGTATAAATCTTTTATCAAATGTTTTGGTGTGCTGCTCAATGTTCTCTGTTCATTCTATTGTGCATTCTCGTTACGAATAAGTGCGCAATCCCGTGTGCTTTTTTATGAACTTCTCGTGTGCTTGCGGAATACATTTCGCACTCCCATTGGTTTCCCTTCATCTCTACTGATGTAATGTCGTGTCGGCATAGAATGACCAATACTCAGCCTGAGAGAACGTGTTTTCTTGCTCTGGGCGGTGCTACGTCTTGATTCCAAACTTCTCTGCAAAGCTAGTCTTTGAAGCAAGATTTTCTTGTCGTGGTGCAATGTTCAGCGTATGTTCAGCAGCAACAACATCTCAGCGTAGAAGGTTTCCCGCATTGTGGAAATCTTGAAATCCCCCTGTCAGGATAGTTATGGATGATACGTACTCCTCCGCATCCCAAAAACAGTCTTTTTCTCTGCCAGAACATGAGTTTTTGCAAAGCCTCTTCGACGGTATGCAGGAAATGGTGTTCGCGCTCGACCGCGATTATCGCCTCGTAATGTGGAACAAACAGTATGAAGAAAGAACCTCGCTTATCTGGGATGTTCCCATCAAGCGGGGACTGGCGGTATTAGATTTTGACAAAATCGAAGCCGCAACGCTCATACAGCCCAATTATTCGGAGCGTCTTGAGCAGCATTTCGCCGCAGCGTTTGAGGGGCAATACGTCCAAGAAACATTGAATTTTATGGGCTTGCACGGGAATAAGCACACCTTTTCCTTTCAATTTTTCCCTATTCATGAGCAGAACGGCGAAGTGCAGAATATCGGCGTTTCGATATTGGACATCACCCACGAGCGAGCGCAGGAGCAAGCGGTACAGGAATTTGAGCAGCATTTAGAGCAGCTTGTTGGCGTGATGAGCGAAGGCTTGGTGATGACCGATGAAACCTTTCATATCACTTTTCTCAACCCCGTAGCAGAGCGGATTTTTGGGTATAAGATAAGCGAAATTGTAGGACAATCCTTGCACGTCCTTGTGCCGATGAAGCTCCGCGAGCAGCACAAAAACTTAACAACCACTTTTGCTGCCTCGAACGTCATGCAGCACAAAATGTCGGAATCGCGCTTAGTAATGGCTCTGCGGAAAGATGGTTCGCAAGTTCCTATCGAAGTAAACATTTCTCGCAGTGTGCTGAATGGCAAAACGGCGTTTTTTGCGACGATCTATGATGTGAGCGAGCGTTTCCTGCATGAAATCACCATTTTAGAGCTGAACCGAGATTTGGAGCGGCGCGTGAACGAACGCACCGAAGAGCTGATTCAAACCAATCTTGAACTTGCCTACAAGAACGAGCTTCTTGAGCGCATCAATACAGAAAAGACAGAAATTATCGGCATCGTAGCGCATGATTTGAAAAATCCTATTTCGGTGATACAAGGCTTGGCAGAGGTGATGCTTTCGGAGGTTTCGGAAAGTGAGAGTCCTGGATCGAATGACCTCCGCGTTACTATTGCCAATCTCATATCCGACACCACCGATAATATGCTCGCGCTCATCAGAAACCTTCTTGACAATTTTAAGCTGGAAATGGGCGGAATGGTATTCGATATTATGCCGCTTGATATTATTCTGATAACGCAAAGAGTACTGAAGCAGTTTCAGCAGCAAGCCGAGAAAAAAAAGATGACGTTAGCATTTGAGCCAGAAGCACCGTTTTTGCTTACGATAATTAGTGCGGGAAAGCCCACGCGCTTTAGCCGTGGGATGAAAGCACCACGATTGCAGCCTGAGCAGTCACGGTCTGCGTTGCTTTGAACGC
>RDXM01000016.1 GCA_004292595.1 Candidatus Kapaibacterium sp.
TGTTGTCTCCGAACCCCAGTCTTTCAACGATAATGGCTTTCTTCCACGTGGCATGATTCCTCCAAGTTTGAGTGAATAATGCCACAAAATAACTAATAACTGACTAATTCAAGAATTATGTACTAAGAGCAGAGAAGACATGAACGAAAATATTCATACTTGAAAAAACACACAGTTTTTTGTGAGAAAATTGCGTAAATTTGCAGCCTTCAATGATATGTAGCACCAAACGTAGCATCGCCAATGGGGATGTAATGGTTTCGACAGGGTGAGAGCATATCGTGCGATGCGTGTCGTGCTTCGCCGGTGGCGCACGTAAATTCAACTGGCATCTTACAAGTGGCAACACTTACAACTATGCAATGGCTGCCTAACTTAGAGTAGCCATTCTTCATCCGCCCGGCGTGTGTCTGTTCATGGCGGTTCGCGGGTGTAACCTCTAACAGAACGATGAAATAATGCGGCGCAGGTTGTTTCATCTGATTCACTGCCTCTAGCGATTGTCTGCCTGTCGTTTGGCGAAGACGAAAGCGAATGCCGTAAAGCGACTACACACGTAGTATCAGCGATGGGCGCACTTTGGACAGGGGTTCGATTCCCCTCATCTCCACGTATCAAAACAGAAAATCCTTGTAAAAAAATATTTACAAGGATTTTCTGTTTTGATGATAAACTAAAAACAGACCTCAAACACAAGAAAGGCAATGGAAATAGTTTGGGGGAATAGCTTGACTTTCTTATATTCCACTCTTTATTACGCTGGAAATAGATAGAAAAGCGCGTCGTTACTCGCTTTCTCTGCTTTTCTGTACCGCTTGCTGCAAGAAAACAATACTCAAAACAACGTCGTGTACTGGCTTTCGACACAATTCAGAGAGAAGTACACGAGAAACAGACAAAGATATCAACATCTATTATTTTTCATTTCTCTTGAGAGATTACAACGATTTCTATGGAGGTTGTATTATGAACACTCGACCACTTTTTGCAAGAACGTTTCTGGCTGCGGGTGCACTGGCTATCGCTCTCTCGCTTGCTTCGTGCGGTGCAACCAAAATCACCGACGAACAAAAAACACAACTTACTGAACTACGCCGACAACAGGCTTCTTTGGGGGAGAAAATTCGCCTCAAAGCAAGCGAAATTGCACGTCTGGAAGGCGAAATTGCTGAACGCGAGCGAGCAGTGGCAAAATGTACCGAAGAAAAGCTCGCATTGGAGCAGCGTTTGTCGAAATGGCCCAACGCATGGCCCGATTACACTGAGCCAGCCAAAGACACAACAGCAGCAAAAAAGAAGAGTAAATAATTTACAGGTGGCAGAAAGCATACAAAATATTACAGAATACGGTGCATAAAGTTGTGAGGTGGAGCCGCACAAATATCTGCAAAATCTCAGTGCAGACTTCACACCTTCTGTTTTCGTACTCTATTTTCGTACTTCAGTCATGCTTTCCCCATTTTTTCACCCTTTTCGGTCACTTTTCGTTTGATATTTGAGGAGCAACGAATGAACGATTCACGGACATTTTTCCGGCGATTAGGCGCACCTGTGCTTATTTTGGCAATGACTTCCTCTGTCGCTTTTGCCCAGCAAAGTACCGCGCCGCCAGACCCCAACAAACCCGATGCTGAACTCACCAAAGAAGAGGCAGATATTCGTATCAAGCAATTTCGGGAAACAGTTTCGGGCTTGGAAAATCAAGCAAAGCAAAATGACGATAAATATACGAATCTCACACAAAAACTCGCACAAATCCAAAAGCAAGCGAACGACTGCGATAGCGCATTCTACGCTCTTGTTAATGCTTCTAAAGCTGATGTGGAAGGCTTTCGGCAGCGCTTGGGCGTGATTGAGGGA
This sequence comes from Candidatus Kapaibacterium sp., assembly GCA_004292595.1. Lineage (GTDB taxonomy): Bacteria > Bacteroidota > Ignavibacteria > Kapaibacteriales > UBA4661 > PH2015. The sequence continues at coordinate 1,861 of RDXM01000016.1, forward strand.
AAAATTCGAGAACTCAAGCAGCTCTCCGACGACGCGCTGACCGATAAACAAGACCAAGTAAAAGCCTTGGAAAATGACTTGAATGCGCTGCGCAAAGAAAAAATCGCTCTGCTGCCAGAGTTCTACGAGCGCATTATGGCGGCGGCACGCGACATTAAAGGACTCTATCGCGAGAAGAAAGTTCGCAGTTACACCGTCGGTACGTGGTCGGAAAACCGTGAGTGCTTGTGGAATATCTCCGCTCGCAATGAAATCTACGATGATGCGTTTTTGTGGCCCAAAATCTGGGTTGCTAATAGCAATATCATCCGCAACCCTGATATTATCTACCCAGGTCAGCAATTTCAGATTCCTCAAAAAGCCGATAAAACCTCTGAAGAGCTAAAAGCAGAACGCCGCTACTGGCGCACAAAACGTGCCAGTGCCGACCGCCCTCTTCCAAGCGCACAACCCCTGAAAACAGGCGCAAACAACTAGGTTGCAGGGATGAAGTATGAAGCATGAAGTATAAAATTATGAGGGCTGAAATGCTGAAATATTGCCAAAAATAAAAAAGCTCCCTTCAAGTATTGTTCTTGAAGGGAGCTTTTTTGTTGCTTGATTTCTGCTAAGGCAGTAGCTCAATTTAGCTCAATTTTACCACCAAATCTGCAAGGCGGTTTGAGTAGCCCCATTCGTTGTCGTACCAACCGACAACCTTCACGGTGTTGCCAATGACGAGCGTCGAATCAGCATCAATAACGCATGAATGCGGATTGCCAACAATATCGCTGGAAACAAGCGGGTCTTCGGAGTATTCCATGATGCCTTTGAGTGCGCCATCTGCTGCGGCTTTGAGAGCAGCATTTACTTCATCGCGGGTGGCAGCTTTTTTCACAATCGCGGTAAAGTCTGTTACAGAGCCGTCCGGCACTGGAACGCGGAGTGCGAAGCCGTCGAGTTTGCCCTTCAAGTCTGGCAATACTTCGCCAACTGCTTTGGCAGCACCCGTTGAGGTCGGAATGATGTTTACCGCAGCAGCGCGAGCGCGGCGCAAGTCGCTATGCGGCAAGTCCAAGATGCGTTGGTCGTTGGTGTAGGCATGAATGGTCGTCATCATGCCGCTTTCAACGCCAAAGCTATCATGCAGCACTTTTACCATCGGCGCAAGGCAATTCGTTGTGCAGGAGGCGTTCGACAATACCTGTTCGCTCCCTGTCAGAACGTTGTCATTCACACCCAGCACAATCGTTGCATCTACTTTGTCTTTGGACGGTGCGCTGATAATGACTTTTTTCGCACCATTAGCGATGTGCCGCAAGCACTCATCTTTTTTCGTGTAAATGCCTGTGGATTCAATCACAATATCCACATCTTTCCACGGCAATCCCTCGATAGTTTTCGAGGCGGAAATAGCGATAGACTGCCCATCAACAATGATGTTCGAGCCATCCACGCCAACGTTGCCTTTGTACCGACCATGCACCGAGTCATATTTCAAAAGGTGTGCAAGCGTTTTTACATCGGTAATGTCATTGATACCAACAATTTGAATTGTTCCTGCATGAGCAGACATCACTGCACGCAAGAAGTTACGACCAATGCGACCAAAACCATTGATTGCTACGCGAATCGCCATTATGGTTCTCCCGAATAGAGTGTGTGAAAAGAAACGAATTTAAACTGCAAATAAGAACTCGCAAAGTAAGGAAAAAATCATGCTTGCGCAATGCTTTCCACGCTCTTCTTGGAAAATCTTTGTAATTTGTTCTTGAGGTGCGAACACGTTTGCTCCACAGTAAATTTCTCAACTCTTTTATTGTCCACATTTTTTTATCGTTCTTCATGCACATTATTCCCGCGATTGATATTATTGGCGGCAAGTGCGTCCGCTTGCAACAAGGCGATTATAGCGCAAAGACCGAATACACCGCCTCGCCAGCCGATATGGCATTACGCTTCCAAGATGCAGGACTCACTCGCTTGCACGTCGTGGACCTAGACGGCGCGAAGGCAAAGCGCGTGGTGAATTACCACACACTTGAGCAGATAACACGCGCTGCCGAGCATCTTCACGTGGATTTTGGTGGCGGCTTGCAGCACACCGACGACGTGCGGATTGCCTTTGAGTGCGGAGCGCGTCAAATCACGCTTGGGAGCATTGCCGTCAAAAATCGTCCGCTCTTTTTGGAATGGCTGGCGCAGTATGGCACCGAACGCATCATTCTTGCCGCCGACGTGAATAATGAACGCATTGCAGTCAGCGGTTGGGAAGAAGTAACCGAAATTTCGCTTATGGAATTTCTTGCCGAATACGAAGCTGCCGGAGTGCAGTATGCAATGTGTACCGACATCAGCAAAGACGGCATGATGCAGGGAACAGCCGTAGATTTGTACCAACGCCTCCGCGAAGAACGTCCCAAAATGCACTTCATTGCAAGCGGCGGCGTAGCTTCTCTGCGAGACGTAGAGCGCGTTGCAGAGCTTGGTATGTTTGGTGTGATTATTGGCAAAGCGTTATACGAAGGCGCAATTACACTGGCGGATGTGCAAGCATTTATGCGGGGTTCAGAGGGCTAGGATAAGAAAGAACATCGTAGAATTGTCGTGCTGCACGTCTCTCAAAGCGAGTTTTGGTGCGGCTTTCATCTTTACATACTTCATCCCTCATACTTCATCTTTTTTCTTCATGCGTATCGCACCACGTTTTTCGATTGCTTTCGGACCATTGCTCGCTTGTCTTTTCTTGGCGGTTGCTTTGTGGTTGTATGCAAGTATGCGCGAGGAATACAGCACCATTCTTGATATTCCGCTTGATATTCGTTTGCCCGAAGGTCGTGCGCTCGAAGCAGAGCCTTCGCCCGTGATACGTGCGCGGGTGCAGGGCGCAGGCTGGCAGCTTGTCAATCACTTTGTCTCGTCGGCAATACGCTGTGTGGTGGATGTTCCTGCGCTGCGCATCGCCCAAGCGCAAGCGCAAACGGGCAATCCGAACCAAGTATTTATCCCGATTTCGCGGCAAATGCTTTCGCAAGCAATTCAAGCTCCGGTGGGCGTGTTGGTGCAGCGCGTGGTGTCGGATTCGCTCACGCTTGCCATTGGGTTTATTGCTCAAAAGCGCATTCCTATTCGCGCCGTGCTTGATGTCGAGCCGCGCGAGGGGTTTGTTGTTACCATGCCCTATCATCTGACCCCCGACAGCGTTACCATTCGCAGCAGTAAAACCATGCTTGCCCGCATTAGTGCGTGGCAGACAGAGCCTATCTCGCGGCGCGATGTCTATGAGCCAATCACCGCACAAACCGAGCTTGCCGATACCTTAACAGGTGTCGTGCAATTCCCCAAACTCAGCGTTTCGTGCGACCTCAACGTCCAACAAATGGCAGAATTACTGGTCGAAGATGTTCCTGTGAGCATTCTGGGCTATACTGGCAATAAAAATATACTGCCCCTGCCGACACGGGTAGCTGTGCTGCTTCGCGGCGGTATTAACGACATTGCACAATGCTCGCCCGAGCAAATCCGCGTGAGTATTGACTACGCACAACTTCGCACCAATACCACAGGGCTTCTCAAGCCTAGTGTTTCTGCGCCTTCTGGCATTAATGCCGTCCATGTGCAGCCGCGCAATATCCGCGTGGTGGAGCGCACACGAAAAACATCTGCCACGCCAGCATTCATAAGTCCTTGACAGAGTAATACCGTTTCGATTGTAAAATGAATAGTTTCAATTCTCCGAAACAAGGCAGCATGCTGCCTTGCTCAAATCAAAGTATTCAAAATACAGTCAAAAATACAACGGCACGAAGCCGCATATACTCTCGCTTCGTGCCGTTGTGTTTTTTGATAAAAATATTGTAACTGGTCAGGTCTCAACAATGAAGAGGGGACGCAGATGAAGATGATTGGATTGATGAAGATGATAGTGATAAAAAAAATCCGAGCGTGAATGCAGACTTCATCCATTGTTGATGTTTTCTGCATTTTCATCATCTTCATCCATTCCATCATCTTCATCTGCGTCCTAAAAAATCATGACC
>RDXM01000119.1 GCA_004292595.1 Candidatus Kapaibacterium sp.
CAGTTCCCACTCCTTTTTTGCCGTGATGCGCATTTTGGCAGTGGCATAGTTGATCGGTCCGTCGGTGCGTACAAGCCGCGTATCGGCGAGAGTTGTAACCTGTTTAGTGTTCAGCACTTCAAAGGATTTGAGCGGCTCGCAGTCGTCGTTGGCGTAGGTGAACCATAGCCAATACACGGCACTGAACGAATTTTCGCTGAAATTGAGGTCGTAGAGCGATGTCAAATACATTCCCACACGGCACGTATCCTTGCGCTTTGCTGATTGCACCGTATCTGACAAAATAGACGGGCGGACTTCTGCCTTTTCCGCCGCTGCTTTTACGGGTAAAGGCTGGATAAACCTCCAACTACACATCAAACCAAAAAACAGTATGCTGAACAGCACGGTACGCATCGTGGTGTGCGCGCGTGGGAAAGGATGAAGCGTCATAACAAATTTTTTTGATGATGCTGTAAAAGAGAAAGCCCCAAAGGGTGTGCCAGTCTGAAAAAAAAACGGCTTAAAATGTCGAAATATGTCAGGTTTTTTCAACACAATGTGGAGTTCGGCTACAGATATGTCAGGGGATTGCGTCGGGGAAAGCTGACAGAGTTTTTTGAACAGAAAATACTACTGAATCACTTCGACGGAAATAATTTTCCCTTCGAGTGTTATACCGTTTTGACTGTATTTTGAATACTTTGATTTGAGCAAGGCAGCATGCTGCCTTGTTTCGGAGAATTGAAACTATTCATTTTACAATCGAATTGAAACTATTCATTTTACAATCGAAACGGTATTATAGTTTTTCTTGTTTTTTCTGCGGGACAGCAAACCTCTTGTACTATTTGACACTCCCCACGCCTAAAGGCGGGGGATTCTTGGGCTACCCAGCTAACGCCGTTGTATATCTCCCAAGCTATCACGGTCTGCCCGACCGCTGAGGCTATTTTAGAGCCACGTGTTTGTTTCGTCGAACTACAAATTGTAGCTTGGTTCTGGCATGAGATTGTAGCTGACTTCAACGTTTGTTGTTTTACGCCGCTCACGTAGCATCCTAAGTTCTCTTGCTATGCTTTTGAACGGCAACGCTGTACAACTTTCAAAGAACGATGCAAAAAATACACATTCGACCACTGACCACCAAAAGAACTTCGTCGCGCTATTCGGGAGCGCGTTTGCGCCCGAAGGCAGCGCAACCGCCCTACCCTCATGGCTGCGACGAAATGCCTTCTATCCAGATGCCTAAAGGCAGGGGCTTTACGGCATCAATGGTAAAAGTGGTGAAAGTACGGTAAGGTTTTTTGTTCACTAGCCGCATGAATGCTTGTATTCGTGCGACTTTTTTCGCTTGAAATATTAGCGGACAAAGTCATAGATTCGGTCTGTAGGATGCGCAGGTGGTTATAAATGCGAACTTTAGCTACTGACGACTTGGGAGCTTCCGCGTTGTGTACGACCTCTTGCATATTTACTACATCTCACCCATTTTTCAAACCAATAAAAGCAACCATGCGTCCTGCTGCTGCGCCGTCCCGCCGGTGCGAGTGATAGCGCGTGTGCGTCATCGTGCAGCCCTGTGAAAGCTCTACTTTCCTGCATTTCACGCCAGCAGCGACAAGTTGATGGAGGATTTTTACACGATTATCAAATAAAAATTCTTCTGCATTCATGCGCCGAATCACTGGTTCGCAGAAGTCGAATTCTTTCGCAACATCTTCTCGAACAACGTAGCATTTTCCCGAAGCACAGGGCGAGATGTACGCAAGCAATGATGCGGGGTCTGTGCCATATCGGTTATACATTTTTTGAATACCTTTCTGCACAATATTTGTCGCCGTGCCGCGCCAACCCGAATGAATCGCAGCAATCGCCTTGTGCTGAGGGTCGTAGAGCAGAATTGCCGCACAATCAGCAATACCTACACAGAGCGTCAAATCAGGTGTTTGAGGAGAATTTGCTTGTGCGCAATACATCAGCCCGTCTGATTCGATAAACGGCTCGTGCGTGGGGTCGTCCAGCAACGCCTCGCAGACGCAATCGCCATGCACTTGCTGCTGAAAGCGCACCGTTTCTCGTTTCACGCCGAGATAGTGTGCAAACAAAGCGCGATGCTGCTCTACTTCTTCCACGCTCAAAATCTGCGCTTTCAAGAGCGAAAAACCTGTGGTGGGAAAAAGCTCTGCATTACGCTCGGTTACGCCCGCGACAACGTTTGACGGGAAAATATGTGGTCGTTCAATGCGCACACGAGCCGTAAATTCTTGCTGAGAAGGTATCATATTTTTTGTGAAAAAGCGGGCAATCCCCAATGACGGAATGTGAACAATAGTCTTTCACGTTGTGTCCGCTTATCCTTGAATTTTTTGACGCTTTGCTAAATACTGCACAAGCGCGGTATCGAAGGGTTCTGCGGTGTCCAAGAGGGCATAGTCGATGTTGCGCTCGCGGCAGGTCATTTTGAGCGTTTCGGTGAAGGTTTGGAGGGCTTCTGCGTAGGATTGCTTGATTTGATACGGCTGCGTGGTCAGTTCTTCGCCGCTTTCCATATCGCGGAAAACGGCATCCAGACCGAAGTTAAAATCGCGTTCTCTGGGGTCGAGAATTTGAAACGCCAAGACTTCGTGATTATTGTGGCGAAAGCGTTTAAGCGCGGTTGCGATAGTGTGCACATCGTCAAAAAAATCGCTGAGAATAATAACCAAGCCGCGCCGCGAAATGCGCTCGGCAATGTGGTTCAGCGCAAGCCCAGTGCCAGTTGCGTTGCTGGGTGTGGTGTTGCCTAAGGTGCGCAGAATTTCTTGGATGTAGGATGTTTTCGAGCGCGAGGGCAAGTACGTCCGCACATCGGTATCATAGAGTGCCAGCCCGACGGCATCTTGCTGTTTCATCATTAAAAAAGCCATTGCCGCCGCCAGATAGCAAGCGTACTCGAACTTGGTGATGTTGCCCTTTGAAGCGTAGTTCATGGACGCGCTGGAATCCACGATAATCGTGCAACGCAGGTTCGTTTCGTCCTCGTATTGCTTCACATAATAGCGGTCGGTGCGGGCAAAGACCTTCCAATCAATGAACTTAATTTCATCGCCTGGCATATACTGACGATGCTCGGCAAACTCAATACTGAAGCCATGATAGGGCGATTTGTGCAAGCCCGTAATGAAGCCCTCCACAACAAGCCGTGCTTTCATTTCAATGCCCTGAATCTTTGATATAGTCTGGGGTTGGAGATATTTTCGATGGTCGGTCATGGTGTGGAATGATTAAAGGAATAATTGAGCTGTCTGCACGATAAATAAAAAAAAGCGGCTACTTTCTGCAAGTACCCGCTTTCTTTTTGTATTCGCGCAAATGCCCGAAAAGATAATTACGCTGCGCTCGTAACCCAGATTTTAAGCGGTGCGTGAACTTCGGGATGCAATTTTACTTTTACTTCAAATTCGCCAATGCTCTTAATCGGCTCGTCGAGCATAATAGTACGACGATCGATGGTAAAGCCTTTATCGGTCAGTTCTTGCGCAATCATTTGATTGGTTACGCTACCAAAGAGGCGACCTTCTTCGCCAACTTGCATGGTGATAGATACTTGCGTATCGGCAAGCCGTGCTGCGAGGTGTTCGGCTTCGGTTTTGAGTTTCGCCATACGTGCTTCGTATTGCTTTTTCTCAGATTCCAAAACGCGCATTGCTTTCGGCGATGCATAGTACGCCAAGCCGCGTGGAATAAGGAAGTTACGAGCATAGCCGTCGCGGACAAGAACTGTCTCGCCGACAGTGCCTAAATGCTCAACATTTTCACGGAGAATGATTTTCATGATAGAATCCTTCGCTTTGAGTTTTCGGGTGTATGATTCAGAGTGTATGATACGAGTAAATGAACAAGGCGGGAACTACGACGCAACGGCTTCGGTGCTTGTCGCTGCCACTGGAGGCGCAGCAGGTGCATCGTTGCCAATCGTCATGCGCTCTAAGCGATTTTGCAAGAATGTTTTGCGGAATTCAATCGCATGACTATTCATTTTCAAAGTCAAGTGGCGCAAAACATTTTCTTCCAACTGAAAATACCGCTCTAATTGTGGAATCAGGGTTCCAGGTGCATCATACATCACATACACATAAAAGCCGTTGTGCTTTTTTTGAATCGGGTAGGCAAGACGACGACGACCCCATTTGTCGAGCGTGGTAATCGAACCGCCATTGTTTTGGATAAATTCTACCGTGCTGTTGATAATCGGCTCGATAGTTGCGTCCTCAAGCGCAGCATTGACGATAATCGTCGTTTCGTAGGTATATTTTGAATTCATTGAAGGAATAAACTCCTATGGGTGTTTGAGAAAAAAACAGCTTTTACCAATCGGGTAAAAGCAGGAGCAAAAATGCTTTCGAGTTGTATAAAAATCACCGAAGATTGAGCTTGGCAGAAATTCTGCACAAGAACAGCGAAATTAGCGGATTTTTCTATTTTCTCCAAAAGAAATCTATGAAGTGCATCAGCTTTTGCAAAAATGAATGCTCTGTGCAACTTTTTTCGGAGCGTGTGCATCTTCCTTCTAAACACAAACAACGCAAAAAAATCTTCCATAAATCGCCCCGTGAACGCTTGGATACATGACCGAAACGCCCGTTCATACACTCCCTAAAAAAGCAGACAGCGACCAACACGCCCGCTTTTGCGCACTCGTTGAGCCACATATCGAAGCCGTTGGACGCTTTGTTCATGCCCTTACGCGCAACCGTGAGGAAGCACGGGATATTGTGGGCGATGTACTTTTGCGAGCATTTGAAAAACTAGACACGTTGAAACACGAGCAAGCATCAGCCTCCTGGCTGTTTTCGATTGCACGAAATATTGTGTACGAGCGCAAACGGCGCACAAAGTTTTGGGGCATTTTCGACGAAACAAAAGCCATAGAACGCCCTTCTGATGCGGCTTTGCCCGACGTTTCTGCCGATGTTGCGCTTTTGCATGAAGCACTCGCAAAACTTTCCGCAGCGCAGCGCGAAGCAATCACGCTGTTTGAAATTGCAGGGCTTTCGTTGGAGGAAATCCGCCAGATACAAGGCGGGACGGTCTCTGGCGTAAAATCTCGCGTTACTCGGTCCCGCGAACAACTGAAAAAATGCCTCACCAATGACGAATGACCAAGCACCAAGCACCAAGTAACCAAGCACCAATGACGAATCTTGACGAATACTTCGACCGCGCCCGCCGCGAACAAGCACCTCTCCAAAAGAATGACGTGAGCAGCATTCTTTCCGAGAAGCTCGCAGTGCGTACTCTCAGCGACGATGCTCACCGTCGCAGAAAGCGCGTATTTCCTCGTAACGTGGGGCGATTTCCCTCACTTCTTTCTCCACTTCTTTTCCCAAAAGGTTGGATTATGTTTTCCATGCTCACTGCCGCTCTTGTGGCATTATTCTTGACATTCCCAAACACAAGGAATACTGCGCCTTCTGGCGTTGTTCGCCCTCAACAATCTTATTCACAATCTCTTCAACAGCAACAAATTCAAGCAACCAAATCTTCCGTAACAAAACCCCATGCAACGAAGCACCAAGCACCAAGTAACCAAGTACCAAGTAACCAAGTACCAAGTAACCAAGCCACTGACAGCCTTCCCACGCCCTACGATGTTGTAGAAATTGACGACGAACCATTTGTGGACGCAAGCGAACTCACCAAACACACGCACTATCCCGAAGAATACAAGAAACTCGGCATCGAAGGACAAGTAACGGTGCGGGGGTTGGTGTTGCCGAATGGAAAAATTTCACCACGTTCTTTTGTGGAATATTCCGATGGCAAGGTGCTTGATTCCGCCGCACTTACGGCAATGTTTGCTTCGCGCTGGCAGCCCGCTACGCGAGGTGGCAAGCCTGTTGCCTGTTGGGTGAGTGTGCCGTTTCACTTTCGTTTGAATGAGCGTGCAGGAAAAAATCGTATTGAAAAGGCGCAAATGCTCACTTTGAGCGATGAAGAGCTGCGGAAGATAGGTGTGGAGCGCGATACGGCGGATATTCTGCGGATTTATGGCTGGGATAAAGCACATGAGAATTTGTACCAAATGAAAACCAGCATCACGTCTGCCATTACGCCCAAGCTCATGCCAGATAGCGTTTTTAAGGAGTATATTCGCACTCTTCGCAAGCAAGGGAAAGAGGCACTTGCTGATAGATGGGAGCTTACTCAGTGGGAACACGGTAAACAAGCGTTGCGAGATTTGTTTTCTGATAGCATTCACAACATCAGCAAAACAGGATTGGTGAGTATTGTTTCTGCACAGCAGCAAGAGCATGAAAAAATTGAGCGCATTCGTCATCATATCTTCCCTCGCTTAGTTACGGACGGACATAATTTTCGTTATTCGATTGATGTTTCCGATGCACCGCATTTACAAGTGTTGCGCGAAATTCATGCAAAAGCCGATTCTGCATGGCAGCAAGCAAAAGCACAAAAGCTAGATTCTGCGCAGGTTGTCGCTAATTATGAAAAAGTGTGGAGTTCGTACAGAGATAAACTTGTCACTCCAGAGCAAGCGAAAAAACTTGAACATCAATTCGAGCAAGAAAAATCTGACATCAGCAAGCTCATCGGTATTCGCGTACAATCAGCGCAAAAACGCTCCGAAGGCGATGAATACTTGCTTTGGTACGACCCCGCGCCTGAGTTTATCGCGCTTTTGCCAGAGCGGTATCGTGTGGGTTTGCAGCGCGAAGTCGAAACGGCGAAGAAGTACGCTACCACGTGTGAAATCCCCACCGAAGAAGAAAAGAAGGCAGTTGCAGGCTATTTCGATTCGTGGCGGTCATGCGATGGCGTTTTGAAAATTACGAATCTCTATCCGAATCCCGCAAACATTCAAGCAACGGTGCGCTTTACGCTGCGCGAGGCACGAAGCATCACGCTCACGCTGCACAATTTGAACGGTGAACGCCTCGCAATCCTTGAACCTACGCCCCTTCTACCTGCAGGAGAACATGACTTGCCGCTCGATTTCACAGGACGAAATATAGGAGTGTACCTGCTCGCCCTTTCCACTGACAAAGGCGAAACCGCTATCAAGCGTGTGATGATTGTGCGCTAGAAGTTTGTCAAACAAGTTTTTAGCGTCTCGTGGTTTGAGACAAGAGTGGTCTGTGCTACCGATAAATACTGGCTTCGGTAGCACAGACACTCCTGTCTGTGCCGCTTCAGATACTTTTAGCGGATTATTCCATTCACCGCACCGCTTCCCACCACGCTTCTTGCGGCAACGTACGCGCACTATTCAAGAATACTGTTTCGCCAATGCGTGGCGTAGCAATGGGTATTCCACGCTCTTTTGCAGCTTTTGTTATGCGGCGAATCGGCTCGTCCCACGCATGAAGCGCGAGGGTAAATTTCCCCCAGTGAACAGGCATTAATGCCTTTGCGCGAAGGTCTTGTGCGGCTTGCACGACTTCTTCTGGCATGAAGTGAATCAATTTCCAGCCAAGATTATATTGCCCGCATTCTAAAAGAGCGAGGTCGAAAGGACCGTATTTCGCGCCAATTTCGGTAAAATGCGTATCGTAGCCAGAATCACCGCCCAGATACAAACTGTGCGTTGCTGTTTTCAGAACAAACGACGACCACAGCGTTTGAGCGCGAACAATCCCGCGTCCTGAAAAATGCCGCGCCGGAGTAGCAATGATGCGGATTTCGTTGTTTTCTTCCGCACTAATTTTTCCTTCTTCCCACCAATCGTACTCTGAGATTTTCTCCTCTGCAATCCCCCAATGTTCCAAATGCTCGCCCACGCCCAGCGACGTGTGGAAATGCGCGGTTGTGGGGGCAAGTTTGAGAATTGTTTCGTAGTCCAAATGGTCGTAGTGGTCGTGAGTAATTATCACGGCATCAAGCGGCGGCATATCGGAAGCCGCATAAATGCTTGTTCCAGCGTATGCCGCGCTTCCTGCAAAGCTCAAGGGCGAGGCGCGTTTGCTAAACACAGGGTCAATGAGCAAGGTTTTTCCAGCAATGCGAATCAAATACGACGAATGCCCGAACCAGACTACAAGCGGCGTTGCGGGGTTTGCACTTGCCACAAGTGCCTTCAAATCTTGCTTGTGGCTGGGCAAAGGCTTTGGCGGCTCTGTTTGTGCGCCATTGCCGAAAACGTACTCCTTCAATAAATCCACCGACGAAACATCGTCCGACATCATCGGCGTTTCCGACGCATTTTGAAATTGACCATCGCGGTATTGTTTCGATTTTTTCACCCGCTCCAAACGCGCACCGCTTGGGTGCTTGCCGAAAACGGCTTGTTGCAAAAAGAAAAACGCGCCCGTGCCGACGATTGCGAGAAGTATCACGAATATCACCATAATTTTTTTGAAGAATTTCATTCAATGTTCCCCTGTAATGAAGCTGTGTTCAGGCTTTTTGTTCAGACTTTCTGTCTAGGCTTTCTGTTTAGGAATGGAAGAACAATAAGTGATAAAAGTTCATAGTGGCTTGAGACTTCTTGTCTGTGTTTGTCGCTTGAAACCCGCACTAACACTCACAGACAAGAATGTCTGTGCCACTAATATTTTGAAGTTTATCCACTTAATTTTTGAGCCTTCCTTAGGCTTTTTTCTCAAAATTTTTCCACATCATGGATTCGACGGGAAGCCCCGTGCGCCCGTTGTATTTCGCGCTTTGTTTGGTGTTGTAGGGCGTGAGAATTTCTCCCTCAACCACAAAGTAAATAAGCTGTCCAACGGGCATTCCTGCATAGACACGCACGGGTTGTTTTACCGAGATTTCCAGCGTCCACGTGTTGCAAAAGCCCACGTCGCCCTTGCCCGCCGTTGCGTGAATGTCAATTCCCAAGCGTCCGATACTGGATTTTCCTTCCAAAAACGGCACGTGTTCATGCGTTTCGGTGTATTCTTCCGTTACGCCGAGATAGAATGTATGCGGCTCCAAGACGTATCCTTCGTCGGGAATTTCAAAGGTGTCAATCAGATTATGCTTTTTTGCATCCAAGACGGTATCGCGGTAGCAGGCGAGCGTTTTTCCCAAATGCACATCGTAGCTGTTCGAGCCAAGCGATTCGCGGCGAAAAGGCGTAACCACGATGCTTCCACGTTCAAGATGGCGTAAAATTTCTGCGTCGGAGAGAATCATGTTTTTTTAAGTGTTGAGTTTTAAGTTGTAAGTTTTAAGTGTTCCTTCGTGCATCAATCCTTATTTCTTGGTGGTTCCGCTCGCCAAAGAAGCGAGGAATCTCCATAGCTCAAAAAGCGATACTCATTGGAAAGTGCTGCCTCGTACACGCTGCGCCACGCAGAAGAATGTGTGCCTGATGGCGATGGCGAATGCTGTAAAAATGCTGCAACAAGAAGCATCAGCGTACTTTGCGGCTGATGAAAGTTCGTGATAAGTCCATGACAAATTTTGAAGGAATATCCAGGCGCAATCATAATCTGTGTGCTGCCGGTGAGCGTTTCCAAGTTGTGTTCCTGCATCCAGTCCAGAAGCCGCTTCATTGCTTGCGATGGCGTTGGTAGTTCTTCAAAACGGGTATCCAATTCTCCCGAAAAGCCGTCCCATTGCCGCACGGAAAGTTCGTATGTGCTTGTTAATGAAAAACACTGCAACGCCCACCAATACAGGGATTCCAGTGTTCGCATGGAGGTTGTTCCAACAGCGACGACGGGCGCGTCGCCTGTCTGCTCATGGCGTTCAAGTTGCATGGCAAGGGCAGCAACGGTGCTGCGTTGCACGAAAATGCGCTCTTCGTGCATTTCATGGTCGGCAATTTTTTCGCTTGTCATCGGCTTGAACGTTCCCGCGCCAACGTGCAAGGTTACGCGCTCTTTCCGAATACCTTTTGCCTGAAGTTCTTGCAGGACGCGGCTTGTGAAGTGCAGCCCAGCCGTAGGCGCAGCAACCGAGCCATCGTGCGCGGCATAGACGGTTTGGTAGCGTTCTTTGTCGCTTTCTTCGTCGCTGCGTTTCAAGTATGGTGGCAGAGGAACGTGTCCCACAAAGGCTAAACACTCTGCAAAGCTCATATTTGCTGGTGTCCAGCGAAATTCGATGTCTGCTTCTTGTCCTGCTTTGCGCATAATCACGGCTTCCATACGCAAGGCGCGTGGCTGTTTGCTTGGCAGCGACATTTCCAGAAACAGCGTATCGCCCGCTTGAATCCTGCGCCCGCCGACCATGCAGCACCATTGCACGGAGCCTTCTTGCTGAAAAGCGCGAATGTAATTGGGCGATTCGTGCGGAACAATGGAAATAGGCTGCAAGCACAGCACTTCTGCGCGTCCGCCAGAGAGCTTGTTCATTTCAATTCGCGCCGCAATCACGCGGCTGTCGTTCATCACAAGCAACGCAGAATCGGGCAATTCTTCAACAATATTGTGAAAATGCCGATGGCGAATTGCTCCGCTCATGTTCGTATTGGTGCTACCTCCACGCATATCGGCAATAAGCAGCTTGCTTGCATCGCGCTCCGAGAGAGGATAAGCAGCGATGCGACTTTCGGGCAATTCGTAGGCGTAATCTTCCGAGCGAATATCAGGCGGAATAAAACGCAATAATGATGAAATTTTTTGCACAGGCACAGCAAATAAAATGAAGAGAGGACGTGAAAATCTGAATAGAAAAAACGCGATGAAAGCAAGGTTTCATCGCGTTTGTAAGTGTCGTTGTTGTGAGGAAAGGAAGAGAATACGTGCGATAATGATAGAGCTTTGAACCTTTTTCCTTTTGCCCTTATCCCTTTGCCTTGCTCTTAGCCTTTCGCCATTTCCACAACTTTTGCAAATGCTGCGGGTTCGTTCATTGCAAGGTCGGCGAGCATTTTGCGGTCAATTTCGATATTTTTCTGCGTCAGAAGGTGCATGAGTTTCGAGTAGCTCAGACCATTCAAGCGAGCAGCCGCATTGATACGGGTAATCCAAAGGCTGCGGAATTCGCGTTTTTTCGCTTTACGGTCGCGGTAGGCATACTGCCAGCCTTTTTCGATGTGGTGCTTAGCAATCGTCCAGACTTTACTGCGTGCACCCCAGTATCCTTTTGCGTGTTTGAGCATCTTTCTGCGGCGTTCGCGCGATGCTACTTTATTTTTTGAACGTGGCATTGTTCAATCTTCCTGAAAATGAAATGTTGGAAAGGCAGTGTTGGAGTTTTGAGCGAGCATCATTTTATTGGTAAAATACTGCTACTCAACATTTAGCTTGGCACTACAACACTGTGTTGCCGCCTGAAGGTGGCGTAGTATCTTGATTCTCTATCTTTCGCAGCGTAAAGGCTTAGAGAAATTAGAGATTCAAAAGATACTTGATATTCGCCATATCGCTCTCTGCAACAAGTGCAGATTGACCCAAGCGACGACGGCGTGTCGCGCTTTTGCCCATGAGGATATGACGATGAAAAGCGCGTTTACGCTTGATTCTACCAGAACCAGTAACGCTGAAGCGTTTTTTTGCGGCGCTATTCGTTTTAATCTTTGGCATGATGACGAAGAAGTGAGTATTAAAAAGAAACGTGGTTTTGACAACTACATTTAGAAGAAGTGCTAAGTTTTGAGTGCTAAGTTTTGAATTGCTTGGCACATAAACTGTCCATCTTAGTCTTAGTTTTTTGCTGCTGTGGGAGCTGCTCCAGTGGTCGGTACTTTCTTTTCTGGCGTGAGAATTACCGTACAGTTGTTGCCTTCCATTTTAATTTCTTGGTCAAGTTTAGAAACGTCTGCAAGTGCAGCAACGAAGCGTTTGAGCATCTCAATACCGAGCGCGGAGTGGACAATTTCTCTGCCGCGAAAGAAGACGCTTGCTTTTACTTTATCACCATCAAGCAAGAATTCGCGGGCGTGGCGGGTTTTAAAGTCGAAATCGTGCGTGTCGGTGGCAGCTTTGAAGCGGATTTCTTTCAGTTGTTGCTGATGCTGATTTTTCTTCTGCAACTTCTCGCGTTTTTGCTGCTCGTAACGGTATTTTCCCAAATCAATAATTTTACACACCGGCGGCTCTGCCTTCGGCGCGATTTCGATGAGGTCAATACCTTGGTCAAGTGCAATACGCATCGCTTCTTGCGGCGACATAATGCCCAACATTTGCCCGTCTTCGTCCACAACACGGAGCTTCGGTGCATCAATTTCTTCGTTCACACGAACATTTAAGTCGTGTTTTTTGTTCATCGGCGGTCGCCGTGTGCTTCTAAATTTACCCAAGTACAATCTGCTCGATAATGAAAAAACATTGGTTTAGGAACTTTTTTGACAAGCCCCAAATATCGGAGTTTTTTATGAATTTTTCAAACATTTTTTCTAAGAAATCTGTAATTTTGTGGAGTGTTACACGAAACATTTTTGAGAAGCATTTTTGAGAAGCATTTTCAACAAACTACTTTGTCACGCAAAGAACCATCATCTTTCCTATTTTCCCACAGTATGCCACACGAACTCAACGACCTCGAACGCCGCCGCCGCGAAGAACTCCAGCATTTGCGCGAACTCGGTGTAAATCCATATCCATATTCTTTCGACAAAACCCACGATTCCACCGCTATTCTCAGCACGTTTACTGATGAAACGGCGGAGAATTTTAAGAATATTGCCGTCGCAGGGCGTATTATGGCGATTCGGCGCATGGGAAAGGCGAGTTTTTGCCACATTCAGGACGCACAAGGTCGTATTCAGGTCTATTTGCGCACGGGCGATATTCCAAACTATGATGATTTCAAGCTCTACGACATTGGCGATATTGTTGGCGTGAAGGGCTATGTTTTTCGCACGAAAGTTGGCGAAATCAGCGTTCATGCGACGGAATTAACAATGCTCTGTAAATCGCTTTCGCCCATTCCGATTGCCAAAGAAGTGGAAGATGAAGCGGGCAATAAAATTATGTACGATGCCTTTCAAGACAAAGAACTACGCTACCGCCAGCGTTACACCGACCTTGTTGTAAATCCCCACGTGCGCGAGGTGTTTGTCAAGCGAAGCCGCATCATTTCGACCATGCGCCGCTATTTCGATGAGCGCGGCTGGCTGGAAGTGGAAACGCCCGCCTTGCAACCCTTGTACGGAGGCGCGTCGGCGCGTCCTTTCATCACGCATCACAACACGCTCGACATGGAATTGTACTTGCGTATTGCGAATGAACTCTACCTCAAACGCCTGATTGTCGGCGGCTTCGAGGGCGTGTACGAGATTTGCAAAGATTTCCGCAACGAAGGCATGGACAGGACGCACAATCCTGAATTTACCATGATGGAAATTTACGTTGCCTACAAGGACGTGTATTGGATGATGGAAATGGTCGAAACCCTGCTTGAAACCATTACGCGCGAGGTGCATGGCGGAACGGAAATCACCGTCGGCGAGCATCAAATTTCAATGAAAGCTCCGTTTCGCCGTGTAACGATGTTGGATGCAATCAAAGAGCATACAGGCAAGGATTTACGCGGGGTTTCGCTGGAAGAAGCAAAAGCGATTGCGAAAGAACTGCACGTGGAAATTGACGGCAAAACCAGTGTTGGTGCGATTATTGGCGAAATTTTTGGCACAAAAGCTGAACCGCACCTCATTCAACCAACCTACGTGATTGACCACCCGCTTGAAGTCTCGCCGCTTGCGAAAATTCACCGCTCCGAAGCAGGCGTTACCGAGCGTTTCGAGCTGTTCATCAATGGCGCGGAGTTTGGCAATGCGTACTCGGAGTTGAACGACCCCATTGACCAACGCGAGCGTTTGGAAGCGCAATCGCGCCAACGCGCTGGCGGCGACGAAGAAGCAATGACGCTGGATGAGGACTTCTTGCACGCGCTGGAAATCGGAATGCCGCCCACAGCAGGACTTGGCATCGGTATTGACCGCCTCGTGATGTTACTCACGAACCAAGATTCTATCCGCGATGTACTGTTCTTCCCGCAAATGCGGCGTTTAGAATAATTATTTTGTTTGATACAGCGTTTGAAAAGCTGACTCGTACTTATCGCCCGCGAACCAACGCGGACGCTCTTGGGCATCAGCAATGAGGCGGCTTACGCTCAGATAGGCATTGACAAAGCGGGTGAAATAGCCAAAATTAAAATCTTCGCCCGCTTCGTCGCCGAGTTGATGATAGTACTTGAAAATATCGGCATCGAAGGCTTTTAAGCCGGGCGCGAAGGTTGGTGCGGGAATGCCTTTTGCGGCGAAACTCACATTGTCCGAGCGGTCAAATAAATTCTGCTCTGGTGCGGGGTCTGCCGTTGCACGAAGCCCGATTTTTTGCGCTCCTGCTTCAATCAAACCACGCGCTGTTGTGCGCTCTAGCCCGATAATCGTTACAGCAGTTGTATCGTTAAACCCTGCCCCGTCGATATTCAAATTGTACACGGCTTTGTTGAGGGGCAAAAGTGGATTCTCTGCATAATAACGGCTTCCGAGCAAGCCCATTTCTTCGCCCGTAAAGGCAAGCAGCAGCAAGGAACGGCGTGGCGGCTTGGCAGCAAAGGCTTTTGCAGCAGCAAGAATTGCGCTTGTTCCCATTGCATTATCGCGTGCGCCATTGAAGATGCTATCTTTTTGTCCTGTGCCGCTCACCGAGCCAATGTGGTCGTAATGTGCCGATACAATCACATATTCCTGCGCAAGTGCCGTATCTGCGCCCTGAATCATACCCGCCACGTTTTGCGAATACACTGCCTCAATCTTCATGCCCGCAGTATTGATGACGGCTGCGAGCGGTTTTTTTGTTGTGGCAATCGCCTCGCATTGCACGGTAAAGCGTTTGTCGAAATCTTTGACAAAAAAGTACGGCATGGTAGATTTGGTGCGGTTGTCGGGGATTTGCAGCAGTGGACGCTTGGTAAATTCGTTCAACTGCGCCCAGAGCGGTGGTGCCGGAAGGTTCATCAGTTCGATGAATGCCAGTGCGCCGCGTGATTGCGCCATTTCGCGCTTGCGCCGCGAAAAGCTGAGTGCTTCACGGGCTTTCGTACTGTCGGTCGCGCCAATTTTCGCAACAACAATTTTTCCACGCACATCCACGCCTGCGCTTGCATAGTCATCACGCTTTGCGGCGGAATCAACAATACCAAAGCCTACATAGACGACATCAGCATTTGCGCTCAGAGCCTCTCCTGCGGTCATCAGCGCATCAGTGCCGACACGCAGGGTATCTTTGCCCAAGGTCAATACAAACACGCTCGGCGGCGTTGTACGGCGAAATTCTATCGGCTGCAGATATGTGGTTTGCGCAGGAAGCATTTTCACACCACAGGCTTTGAACGTGTTGGCAATGTATTCTGCGGCTTCGTTGTTGCCCGCTTCGCCGGTCATGCGTCCTTTGAGCTTATCGGACGCAAGAAATTGCAAATGCGCTTTGCATTCTTGTTCGCTGGCAAGCGGGTCGGGTGGCGTGGCGCGTGGCGGAGTGCTTGGCATCGCTTTGGTTGCTGCTTGCGAAGCAGCTGCGGTGCTTGGTTTGGGAGCATTTGGAGCATTTGCTTTCTTCTGAGAAAATGCGTTTGCGCCTGAAAGTGCCATTACACCAAGCGTTGCGGCGATAAATGTGTATTGTGGGAGTTGAAAATGCTTCATGGAATGTGCGAAAAAATTGTAAAAATGCTCCAGTATTCAAACCGATATAGGACTTTCGCAAAATGTGTTTTTGAAGCTCACAGACAGGAATGTCTGTGCCACCAAAGCCAGTATCTATCAGTTTTGTAGTGGCACAGGCATTCTTGCCTGTGAGGTTTGCGAACGTCATATGATATATTCAAACCGATATATTCAAACCGAAGCGAGACTCTCACGACAAAAGCAAGAGCCTCGCATACACGACAAAAGCAAGGTACAAAAAGGTACAACGTAGCGTAGCTTGCAGCCTCGAACCTTCATTTCTCAGCCCTCAACCTTCATCCTTCCCTAGTAGTTTTCTCCTGCTGGAAGCGGCGTAATTCCCACCCAGCCTTTTTCGGCGAGCTTTTCTGCAATTTGCACTGCGTTTGTTGCTGCGCCTTTGCGAATATTGTCCGATACCACCCACAAATACGCACCATTCTCGACGGAATCATCTGTACGGATGCGCCCAACAAAGACTTCATCGCGTCCATCGCTTTTTTGCGGTGTTGGATAGAGGGCGTTCTGCGGTTCGTCGTGGACAATTACTCCTGGAGCGGCTTTCAGAGCGTTGGTCATTGCTTCGGGTGAAAGTGCTTTTTCCGTTTCGATGTTCACTGATTCCGCATGACCGCCCAGCGTTGGGACGCGCACACAGGTTACGGCAAGTTTCAGGCTTGGCAATTCCATGATTTTCCGAATTTCGTTCAGCATTTTCGTTTCTTCTTCGGAAAAACCGTATTGCTCTTTGATGGTGTGAAACACGGTATTGAACGCCATTGGTGCGGAAAACGGTGATGCAATTTTTTCACCTCTCAATTCCGCTCGCAGCACCTCCACGCCTTGATTGCCCGCGCCGCTTGGCGACTGATACGTGGAAACAACAACACGCTTCAAGCCAAACGCCTCGTGGAGCGGTTTCAAGGCAACAACGAGCTGAATTGTGGAGCAATTTGGATTTGCAATGATGCCATGATGCCCCTGAAGGGCGTGGGGATTGACTTCTGGCACACCAAGCGGCACATTTTTGTTCATGCGCCATGCGCTGCTGTTGTCAATCGCCACACAGCCTGCTTTTGCGGCGGAGGGCGCAAATTCTTTGCTCGCCGCGCCGCCAGCCGAGAAGAGCGCAATATCCACGCCTTGGAAAGAATCGTGGGTAAGTTCTTCAACGGTATAGGTCGTGCCTTTGAAGGTCATGGTTGTGCCGGCAGACCGCTTAGAAGCAAGAAGTTTGAGGCTTTTGATGGGGAAATTGCGTTCTTCCAGAACCTTGAGCATCGTGCGCCCAACAAGCCCTGTTGCGCCCGCAACGGCAACAACATATTCAGATGATGCTTGACTCATAACAAGAAAAAAATGTGTAAAAAAGTCTTGCAGTGGTGAAGCATTGAGGCTACACGGCATAGCAAGACTCGGAAAATTTCTATAAAAAAGTGTGTATTCTTTTCACAAATGTAGGAAATCTGCGTGTGCAATAAAACGAAAATCCGTGAAAACTTCGCTTGGGAAGCATATATTGAAAAAAATAGACCAACGTTTCTTCGCAATGGCAAGTACGAGAATCATTTTACCATCAAGTGTTTATCATCAAGTGTTTATCATCAAGTGTTTATCATCAAGTGTTTATGCAATTTCCACTCTCACAACGCTTTTTCCTTTGGGCATTTGCTTTGTCGCTTATTGCGGTGACGACGGTGTCGCTGTGGTACGACCGCAAAGCCGAAGCAGCTATCGTGCAACGCACGTTTGACCAGCTTGCATCGGTGCGGGCATTGAAAAAAAGTAAGGTGAAGGATTACCTTCATTCCGTGCGCACCATGCTTTCTGTGGTAGCGGCACATCCAGCAACTATTCCGACAACAGCACGAGAAATGCAAACGAAATACGGCATTCAGGATGTGTATGTGGTCGCGCCGACGGGAGAAATCCTTTCTACTTTTCAGAATTCTTCCCCTCGCACCAATTCTTTGCCAGCACGTGTTTCTGCGACATTCCAAGCAATACAGAGGCAAGCTACGCTGGCGCAACAACAAAAAATATATTTCACGGATATTGTACAAGAACAAGGAACGCAGGATATATGCGCTTTTGGAATAGTGCGGATAGATTCGCTTGCTGCTGCAAGCGTCGCAGACGATGCAGGGCAAACCGTCGTGAAGGCTGATATTCCCTTGCGTGAGGGGAATTTTATCTTCGCCAAAATATCGGCACACACTATAAACCAAATCATGTTGGAGAATGAGGGTTTTGGTGCAACGGGGGAAAGTTATTTGGTGGGTGAGGACAGCCTCATGCGCACAGAGTCGCGCTTTTTTGCCAAGATATCAACGCTCCAGCGTCCTGTCCGCACCGAGCCGCTTCGCCGTGCTTTTGCTAATGAAACAGGATTTGCCGTTGCACTAGACTATCGTAATGTCGAGGTTTTAAGCGCATTCACAGTGATTTCTGTCGAGCAAGTGCGGTGGGCATTGCTTGTGGAGCTAGATGTTGCCGAGATTACCAGCCCAATCAATGAAACACGGCGCGAAATCGCATTTCTGGGCTTGAGCATAACGATTGTTCTTGCGGCTCTCAGTTGGTATGGTGCGCGGCGGTTCTCGCGCCCAATCGTGCAGTTGCAGGAGCAATTATCCGCTCTGGCGCAGGAAGGGCATTTACCCGAACAACCGCTTGTCATGCGGCGTTCCGATGAAATTGGCGCAATGGTTCAAGAATTGAATAGCATGATTTCTTCCCTGCGCCAAGCAAGCTACTTTGCGAAGGATATTGGTGCGGGCAGATTTGATACCGTCTTCACACCACGTAGCCCTCACGATGTCTTGGTCATTGCACTCAATGATATGAAAAGAGAATTTCAGAAACTTCTCGCTGAACGCCAAACACAAGCCTTACAGCGCACACGAGCTTTGGTCGAAGGCGAAGAACGAGAACGTTTGCGCATTTCGCGAGATGTTCACGATGGTGTGGGGCAGATTTTGAGTGCCTTGCGCTTCAATTTGAAGCGCATCCCCGACGAGCAACTACGCAGCGAAGCGATTGATTTAGCTGATGATGCAATTTCGGAAGTACGCGCAATTTCCCACAATCTCATGCCTGCTGTCCTTGTGGATTTTGGTATTGTGGCAGCATTAGAACAGATGTGCAGAAAAATTTCCGAGCGAACCCACGTGCGCATTGAGCGAGATATTCTCACGCTTGCAGAGCTACCAGAACGCTTGGAATCAGCAAAAGAAATCGCACTGTATCGTATTGCGCAGGAAGCTCTCAATAACGCTTTGCGCTATGCCGATGCCACAATGATACAGCTCGTTTTTCGTCTGAAATCGGGGGAGTCGCATAATGAAGAACACTCTGAAGAACACTCTGAAAAACACTCCGAAGAACACTCTGAAGAACACTCTCCACAAAGCGTCGTCGTGCTGTGCATTCAGGACAATGGCAAGGGGTTTGATGTTGCACAAACCGTTGATGGAAATGGGATAGTGAATATGCGTGAACGTGCCGCACTCTTTAGTGCAACCTTGCGACTTCGCTCTGCAATCGGCACAGGAACACGTATTGAGTTGGAAATGCCGATTACATTGAGCAAGGATACAATTGCCGATTACATTGAGCAAGGATACAATGCACGATGTTACATGAGAATTATTCTTCACAAAAAAGCCCGCAAGCCATATGAATACTATTGCTGAGAATATCACAATCATTCTCGCCGATGACCACCGTCTTGTGCGGGAAGGTATTCGCTCGCTTCTTAGTCGTCATGGGGATATGCGTGTGATTGCCGATGTCGCCAGCACGGACGCGCTCTTGAGCCACCTCGAAATGCTTTCCTTGCGTGGAGAATTGCCCAATCTTGTCCTTCTTGATATTTCGATGCCGCACCCTGAAAGTCTCATCAAAAATGGTTTTGAGGCGGCTTCGTTCATTAAAGAACGTTTTCCTTCTGTCCAAATCCTTTTTCTGTCCATGCACGAAGAAGCCGAATACATCATTGCGGCAATGAAAACAGGTGCGCTGGGATATGTTCTCAAAAATGCGGAGCAGGACGAGCTTGTACAAGCAATTCAGACGGTGGCAAGCGGCAAACGCTTTCTTGGTAATTCTCTTGCTGACAAGGTTTTCAGTAGTTTCGCACCTTCCCCAAGTGAAGCTCCTGCACAGACCACAAGTGGAGACATCCCCATGCTGACGCAGCGTGAAAGCCAGATTATACGCCTTGTTGCGCAGGGACTTTCGACGAAACTTATTGCGGAAGAACTTATCATTAGTCCGCGCACAGTTGAGACGCATCGCACGAATATTATGCAGAAACTGAAGGCATCAAATACGGCAGAATTGGTGCGTATCGCTCTCCAATACGGTCTTGTGAAGGGGTAACAATGTGCAGACGATACTCGCACCCATTTTGACAAGCTCTTTTCATACAATTTTTCATACCAAACCTGCCTCACCTATCCGTACAAATACGGAGACGGCTCTTCAGTAAAAAATACGGATTTCCCTTGATTGTACGCGCCCGCATAAATCCGTAGTTTTGCTTCAGAAAACAGAATGATTTTTTGTTGAAGATTTCTCTTCACATTCACCAACATTTTCGGAGTACAACTATGAAAACGTTCTCGCTCTTCCGCACCTTTGCTGCTCTTGCAAGCCTAGCAATGACGAGCAATGCAGCCTTTGCACAAGAAGAAACACCCACCGCGCCAACGCACAAACAAACAAGTATCCGCCAGACGACGACCATGCAGAATTCTTTTTCTGCTCTGGAGAAAATTCACGCATTGGAAATGGATTCGCATTCTCAGCACAAAACACCGCACTTTACACTCTCGGCAGATAAATTGCAGAAAATTGCGCCAGAATTTGTGAAAACGCGGACAGAAACAACACCAAGCCCCCATGTACGAATGCCGCATTTAGTTCAGCAGAAAATGGTTTATACGGTGGATTATGCAGCAATGATGCCGCTTTTCCTGAAAGCACTACAAGAACAGCAAGCAGAAATTGAGCGTTTGCGCACTGAGGTTGTGCTTTTACAAGCACGTACTCAAAAGTAGGAATGTGAGGATAGCCAAGACATAGACGGTAGTGTGTATTTTTCAGTTGCTACCGTGAGAGCAGCATACCGCCTTGTGTAGCCAAATGAGCAGCAACTATACTAAAAGTGGATAAGAATTGCATGTTGAAAAATGAAGGAAATGAGATGTAGTCCACCTTTGAGGTGGACTACATCTGAAGCAACAAACCTTTTTTAGTATAATTTTCGACATTACCGGAATAGACTTTAATCTGTTCTATGCTTTTGCTACGTTTTTGTGGGAGTATAGCAGAATTTTTGAGGAATGCAATGTTCATATTTATTCTACGAGCAAGCTGTGATAGTGCTTCGGGCATTCTTCTCTAGTAAAACAACACAACGCCGATACGACCCAGTGTTCTCTATAAAATACTTGAGAAACGAGATTGTATCGGCGTTGTGCATTCTTGCAAAGAAGGGTCAATCTTCGCGCTTATTTTTTTACAGCAACAATTCTATCAACACCATCCTCTGGGCAGCGTTTACGGAGCTTGTAGGATGCTGATTGCGTCGTTATCGGCACAGCGAGGAGTCGCTCTTTTGCAATCAAAATACCACACATTTTGCAAATCCCATACACCTTGTCATTGATGCGTTGTAAGGCTTCATCAAGTTTCTTGATGTAATCCGAAATGCGCTGCACGTGTGCATAGAGCTTTTCTTTTTCTTGGGCATCAGTGCCTTGCTCTGCCATATGCATTGAGTACGAAGAGTTTTCGTCCGCCATCTCAGAATTGGTAAGGTCTTCAAGATTTTCACGCAACATTTGAAATTCTTCCATCGCCTTCTGACGTTCTGATTCAATATGCTTACGAAACATTGCTAAGTCAGCATCCGCATAGCGCACTGTTGGGCGTTGCAAGCGAGAAGCCATCGGCACGGGAGCGAATTGCTCTGGTGCTGCTACTTCCGTATCATCGTTTACTTCTTCGTTTTTTACGGGTTGGTCGAAGGTACGTGTTATCGAAACTGTTTGTCCTGGACGGAGCGTAGGCGCGGGCATTATCCTCGGTGCCGACGATTTTGCTTGTTTTGCTCTCGCCGATGCCGATACTCTGCTCGCTTTTTTCTTTACTACTGTGACTTTTACGGGAGCATTGGAGGGTTCAACTTTCGCTGGGGCTTGTGGGATAGGAGCAGCTTTTGCAGGAGCAGCTTTTGCAGGAGCAATTTTTGAAGAGGGTGAAGTTTTTGATGGAGATTTTTCAACTATACTTGCTTTACCTGCTTTTTTTTTTCAGCAGTCTGCGCCTTTGATACGGGTTTTGCCGTAACTTTCGGTGCAGACACTTTTTTTACTGTTTCCTTGACGGCGGGTTTTGCAGCCGCTTTCTTTGGTGCCGCTTTGGAGGCAGTCGCTTTTTTTGCTGTTTCCTTGACGGCGGGTTTTGCAGCCACTTTCTTTGGTGCCGCTTTGGAGGCAGTCGCTTTTTTTGCTGTTTCCTTCACGGCGGGTTTTACAGCCGCTTTCTTTGCTGTTTCCTTCACGGCGGGTTTTGCAGCCGCTTTCTTTGCTGTTTCCTTCACGGCGGGTTTTGCAGCCGCTTTCTTTGGTGCCGCTTTGGAGGCAGCCGCTTTCTTTACTGTTTCCTTGACGGCGGGTTTTGCAGCCGCTTTCTTTGGTGCCGCTTTGGAGGCAGCTGCTTGATTGGTTTTTGCCATAATATTTCTCCTGAAACTTCGATAGCGTCAGAAAATAGACTATCGAATGTGAATAACTCGTTATGCTGCGTTGTTTATAGACTTGTCGTGATGAGACCCTCCATTGTGAGAGGACTACATGAAAAGGACATTAGGTAGAGAACTTTTGAATATTCACGGAAATTATTTCTTCATTCAATTCAATGGTATTGGAAAATGGATGTGGACTAAAGCTGAGGCTCTGGCACAAGGTTTCATCCTGCACGTAGGACAGCATCGCCTCAAGTGCGCTTTGTACCGTGCTTGGCACGTGCGCCTCCAGCGTAATGCGGTCGGTTACTTCAAAGCCCGAATCTTTGCGAAGGTTCTGAATGCGGCTTACAAACTCACGTGCAATGCCTTCATTTACCAAATCCTGCGTCAGTTCCGTATCAAGCGCGACCGTTACGCCGCTTCCTGAAGCCACAAGCCAACCTTCAATGTCCTCGTTCACAATCTCCACATCGTTGAGTTCAATCGTAAACGACGAACCGTTTGTGCCAACGGTGAGAGATTTATTCCGCTCGAGTTCCTTGATTTGTGCGGCATTCAGCATTTTTATTGTGTTGGCTACCGTCTGCGTTTCTTTGCCGAATTTCTTACCAAGCGTCTTGAAATTTCCTTTTGCCGACTTCTGCACAATATCGTTATCGCCCGTCATAAATTCCACCGCTTTCACGTTAATTTCTTCCGTGATAATATCTTGCACGGCTTGGATTTGACGGCGTTCATCGGGCGACGAAACTGGCACCATAATACGTTTAAGTGGTTGCCGCGTCTTGAGTTTCGACTTCTCTCGGAGAGAACGCGCCAAAAATACGATATTTTGTGCTTTTTCCATGCGAAATTCTAATGCCGTATCAATTTGTTGTTCATTCGGCGTGGGCATCGGCGCAAGGTGAATAGAATCATGCGACGCTGTGGGGCGAAGGCGTTGATACAAAACCTCTGCCAAAAACGGCGCAAGCGGAGCCATCATGCTCGAAATCGTCATCAACACTTGGTGCAAGGTCTGATATGCGGCAATTTTATCGGCATCTTTTTCGCCTTTCCAGAAGCGGCGGCGGTTGCGGCGCACATACCAGTTCGAGACGTCGTTAATTTCAAATTCCTGCACAAGACGCATTGCCCGCGTGATTTCGTACTCATCCATCAAACGCAAGTATTCACGCAGGGTTGAGTGTGTTTTGGATAAAATCCACCTGTCAATTTCGGGACGCTCGGCAAAGGGGATTTCCGCTTCCACGCCCGTAAAACCGTCAATGTTCGCATACAACGTGAAGAAGGCGTAGGTATTCGTGAGCGAACGGAAAAAGTCTGCAATGACCGTCTTTGCTATATCTTCGCCATTAAACAGCGTCGGTTTCCAAGGCGGATTGTTGGTGATAAAATACCAGCGAACCGCGTCCGCACCGTATCTTTCCATCACATCAAACGGATCCACGACGTTGCCTTTCGACTTCGACATTTTCTGACCTTCTTTGTCCAAAATCAGCTCGTTCACAATCACGTTGCGGAAGGACGGCGTACCAAAGACCGCCGTAGCGATGTTGTGCAGCGTGTAGAACCAGCCGCGCGTTTGGTCAACAGCTTCACAAATGAATTGTGCCGGAAATGCTTTGTCGAAAAGCTCTTTATTTTCAAATGGGTAATGAAGCTGCGCAAACGGCATCGCGCCTGAATCGTACCACACGTCAATTACTTCTTTCACGCGGCGGTAGGTTTTGCCATTCTTCTCAAACACAACATTATCCGCAAATGGGCGGTGCAAGTCCAGTTCTATGCCGCTTGCAAGTGCCTCCGCAACGGGAACGCGCTTGCCGCCTTGAGGATTGTTTTTTTCTTCTGGATGCTCATACAAACCTTGTTTCAATTCTTCCACCGAACCGATTGCAAAAATATCGGTTTCATTTCCTTCGCCCTCTGCAACCCAGAGCGGAAGCGGTGTTCCCCAATATCGGTCGCGGGAAATTGCCCAATCTTTCACTTCCTCCAACCAGTTTCCGAAGCGTCCAGCGCCGATTTCGGGCGGTTGCCAGTTAATCGTATTGTTGTTGGAAACAAGCTGCTCTTTGTACGACGACGATTTGATAAACCAAGATTCACGGGCATAGTAGATGACCGGATTGCCCGTGCGCCAGCAATGAGGATAGCTGTGGAGGTAGTCGTTTGTTGAACGGTAGATTTTATCAGCTTTCTTGAGTGCAATCACGATGTCTTTGTCCGCGCCTTCTTCGGTGCGAGTGCCATTCGTTGCGGGGTCGGGATAGGTGAAGGTTTTTACTGTGCGACCCGCGAATTCACGGGCTTTGTCCGTGAAACGTCCACCAGGAGAAACGGGATTGAAAAAAGGCAAATTGAATTTTTTGCTCATCTCGAAGTCGTCCGCACCAAACGCGGGTGCGAGATGCACCACGCCTGAGCCGTCGCTTGCCGAAACAAATTCGCCAGCAAGTACGGTGTGAAGGTCGCTAAATTCCTCACGTGTGGCGGGAATCATGCCCGGAAACGGTGCTTCGTAGCGCGTTCCAAGGAAATCCGCGCCTTTGAATTTCGCCAAAATTTCATAACTGCCGTCTAATTTTCCAAGTAATGCTTCGGCTAGAACCAGCTTGTCTTCTACGGTTGCCTTGCTTTCGCCTTGCTTTACCTCGCGGGTATTTTGCACGAGAACGTAGTCGAGTTCTGCGCTCACGGCAAGGGCGGTGTTGGAAAGAAGCGTCCAAGGAGTTGTCGTCCAGACGAGTATTTGTGCGCCTTCCAGAGCTTTGAGCGGCGAAGATTCGACGGGGAGTTTGATATAGCAATTCGGGTCGCGCACGTCCTTGTAGCCGAGCGAGAGTTCATGCGAGGAAAGCGGGGTTTCGAGCGTTGGTGATTGCGGCGTAATGCGGAAGGACTTGTAAATAAGCCCTTTGTCGAAGAATTGCTTGAGCGACCACCACACGGATTCGACGTAATCATTCGTGCAGGTAATGTACGGATTGTCGAGGTCGAGCCAATAACCCATGCGGTTTGTAAGCTCGCGCCAGCCTTGATTTTGCTCAATGTTCGCATACACAAACTTGCGGCATTCGGCGTTAAATTTCGCCACGCCAAGTTTGTCAATTTCTTGCTTGTTTGCCAAGCCAAGCTGCTTTTCCACAGCAAGCTCGACGGGCAGCCCGTGCGTGTCCCAACCCGCCTGACGCGGCACACGGAAGCCGCGCTGCGTCTTGTAGCGGCAAATCATGTCCTTAATCGTGCGTCCCATGACGTGATGAATGCCTGGGCGACCATTCACGGTCGGTGGACCTTCATAAAACATGAAAACATCCGCACTCGAGCGTTCTTCAAGGGAGCGTTGGAACATTTTTTGCTCATCCCAAAATTTTAGGATGTCGAGTTCGAGTTCTGCGTATGAAAAATTGTCGGGAAGTGGCGTAAACATTGGGCGTAGTCTTTTCTGAATCTCTAACAAACTAACGAGTTTTTATGTGATTTTTTGATAAAAAAATCAAGCTCGTAGTATAGCACTTTTTATGGAACGAACCAAATATTTTTTTAATTGTATGGAAAGATGAGGTTTGTGATTGTTGGAGGTTTGTTATCGTTGCATATTTCCGTGAAACCCATTCTACCGTTCAGAAACGGTAGGACGGGAAGATAACTGGCTCGTTCGATAATTTTACAACGAAAGCGAATAGAAATAATGCTCTGTATCCCGCTTCCAGCCGAGCTTTTCGTACAATGCTTGTGCAGAAGCGTTTGTTTGTGCGGTTTCCAGCGTGAGATATGCCGCATTGGTTTGTTTGGCAAAGGTACGCGCTTCTTCCATCAATGCCTCTGCAACGCCCTGTTTGCGGGCTTCTGGCGCGACAAATAAATCGTTCAAAAGCCATGCACGGCGCATACCAACGGACGTGAACACGGGGTACAACTGCGTGAAGCCTAACCCTTCGCCATTCACACCAAGCGCAAGAAAAATTGTTGATTCTTGAGCGGTGATGCGGCTCTCAAGGAAAATCCGTGCGCCTTCGACATCGGCTGTTTGCTCGTAAAATTGCCGATAGCCGTCGAAGAGTGGCGCAAGAACGTCCAAATGCTCTAGTTTTGCACGGACAATGTTGATGGAAGCGTCTTGATTGCTTGGTTGGTTGCTCATGTGATTACTCCAATTTACGCGCTTTCTTGCGCCAGTTTTTCAGAAAAAGGTGTGGAAGCTATGTTTGTCGTCGGTGGCGCGACAACGCGATTGCGGAAGCGGGCAATGATTGCCACACCGCATAAAATCACGACCATTGCCAGCAACATCAGTGCAGTAACTTTTTCGCCGCCCAGCGTAACGGCAAGAATCATTGCTACAATCGGGTTTACGAAGGTGTAGGACGAGGCAAGTGCCGCCGAAACATTGCGCAAAAGCCATGAATACGCCGTAAAGGCGACGATTGAGCCAAAAATAATCAGATACACAAAGGCGAGCAAGGACTTTACGCTGAATTGTTCGGGATGTACCGAAGAAAGTTCGCCGCTTGCTGCGCCCCAGACCAGTGCCACAATCCCGCCAATACACAACTGCACGGCAGTATTCATCTGCGACGAAGCGGGCAAACTCGTATGCCGCGCAAAGATTGACCCCACCGCCCAACCGACCGTTCCTGTGAACATCATTGCCAAGCCGAGAAAGTCAATATGCACCTCGTTACTTGCGGCAACAGCATTTGGCAGAAAAACTTTCCAAGGCTGCACAAGAAGAATAATGCCGCTAAAGCCAATGACCACGCCGAGGAGAACGCCTTTGTGCGGGCGAATACCGTTTGGGCGCAGCCAATCCAGCACGACCATCCAGATGGGGAGCGAGGTGGCAGCAAGCGCACCAATGCTGGAGGGAACACGCCCCATTGCCAAGGTAAACAGCCCATTGCAGACCGTTACGAGCATCAAGCCAACAAATCCTGCCGAACGAATTTGCTTCCACGACGGCATTTCTGCTTTTGCTAGAACTGCCCAAATAAACATGATGATTCCAGCTGTTGTAAAGCGCACACCCGCCATCAAAAGCGGCGGCAGCGTTTCAATCGCAAAGCGCACACCGAGATACGTCGAACCCCAAATCAGGCAAACGGCAGTGTAGGCGAGGATAAGTTTGATGCGGAAATCGCGGCTTTCCAGCGAAGCCGTTTGCGGTGTGGAAGATGCGTTTGTCATAATTAC
Organism: Candidatus Kapaibacterium sp.; assembly: GCA_004292595.1. Taxonomy (GTDB): domain Bacteria; phylum Bacteroidota; class Ignavibacteria; order Kapaibacteriales; family UBA4661; genus PH2015. The sequence goes on from RDXM01000119.1 coordinate 27,501, forward strand.
TTCCCTTTCAAAAAAATCGTATCAGATGAATAGTTCGGAGTACCCCAAAATTTACGCAAAATTTGTACTACAAAACAGATACAGTAATCTTGATTTGCTATGAGTACAGTTTTCTTCAAATCTTCTCCTTCAGCCCTCAGCATTCATCCTTTAAAATGCGTGTCCCAAGCCAATTTGGATATTTGGCAATAAATTCGCTCGGTCGAAAAGCCACTGCTTTGATGCGGGGTCGAAAACGCGCCAAGCAAAATCTACGCGGAAGGGTCCGACTGACGTATCGTAGCGAATGCCGATGCCTGCCGCCAAAGCAAGATTCTGTGCGATGTCGGCAAGGCTCAAGGTACGCTGCGGCTCTAAATAGCTGTTGTAGGCATTGCCCCAATCCACGAAGCCGCTAATGCCTAAGCGTGCGAACTGGCGTTCAAAAAAATCACCGTATTCGTTGTACTGCTCGGCGAAGTTATATCGCCATTCTGCGCTGCCTTCCAGCACCGTTCCACTGCCGACAAACTGCCCAACAAAGCGTAGTTCTTGCGACACGCCCGTTTGCTCGGCAACAGCACTGTAACGAAGTTCGCGCACATTCCACGCACGGACGCTGTTGCTGCCGCCAGCAAAAAAATGTCGGTCGAGCGGCACAAATGCTGTTTCGGGACGAAATAAGTACGTGTAGCCCGCACGAATCCTCGCTGCAAAGACGGATTGCTTAGAAAGTGCCTCGTACCACCGCGCTTCGCCCGCAATACGCACAAATTCTGACGCGCCGATGAGTCCTGCGCCATCCAGCGAGGCATCCACGAAGTAGCCTTTGCGCGGGCTGAAGACGTTATCGCGGTGGTCGCCGCGCAGACCGAAGCTAATAATTGAACTTGTGAGAAAGGGCGTGGTGGTCAGGCTGTACAAGTTGTTCAGGAGTTCGTATTGAAATAATTGCTGACGAACAATCAAGCTATCTGAAGGTAGGCGAGCGAGCTTTAATGCTTCTTCGCGGGTTTGGAGGAAATTGATAGGGCGTTGGCGGTCGAGGTTTATATCGGCAAAGAAGCTCGTAAATACGCCACTTTGCGGTAATTGTACGGGAAAGGAAAGCGACAATTTGAATGTTTCCAGCAAGAGCGGCGACTGCAATGCCAAAAATGCCAAACTTTGTAGCGAATATGAGAGCTGCCCATTGAAATCCACGCGCCGCCCCAGCACCTTTGCAAAGAGCGGATAGGCAAAGCGTCCACTCAAAAGAAACTCCAAGCGAGTATTCACAGCGCGTCCAGCGAAAAGATTATTGATGAAGGTGTTAATATCAACAACTGTAACCTGTGTTTGCAAGTTCAAAATTTGTGCATTGCCAAAGAGATTTTTGTTTTCGTAGCGAAAGCTGCCACCTGCTTCCAAAAACGATGTGCCGGGAATCTGCCCCACAAACAAGCCAGCATCGGTGTTTTGTGTGCGGCGTGTGCGCGTGAGAACCCGCATAGAGAGGCTTGTGTCGGTGTGTGGCGTGATGCGCGAACTTGTGTCCACGAGCGCGAGGTCAAACAAACCGAAATTGTACAAATTGTTCACCGAGCGCACGATTGCTGCTTCGTTGTACCAATCGCTCTCCTTAATTTCCACAAACGCAAGCGGCACTGCGGGCGACAAATACGAATACGTCGCGCTGCTATCCACGTAAGAAATTGTGCCAAACCGCTTTCGCGCACCTGGCTCGAAAAGAACCGTTACGCTATCGCGGCTCTCGCTCTCGCGGCTACTTGTAGCTTGTTTGCTGGTGTCGAGGGGATTATTGCTGAATGAATTTTCATTTTCAATCAGCGAAAGAATGGGCTTTTTGTAGCGAGCCGTGTAGTAGCCGTTATCGCGGAGAGCCGCTAGAATACGCTCGTTCTGGGTGGTGATGTCGGATTGATTAAAGCGTGTGCCGCGCTGGAGCGTTATGCAGCGTTGGATGGTTTCGCGCAACTCTGGTGCGATATTCTCTAAACCGTAGTAGGCAATGGTATCAAGCAGGGTTGGGGCGTTTTCTTGAATACGAAAGAGAAGCGTATTTTGGCGGGTTTGCGTGTTGGGCAAAAATTCAAACTCGACGGTAACGCGATGAAATCCATTACGACGATAATACGCTGCAAGCAAGGCTGTATCGGCTGCTGCGGCAAGTTTATCGAAATAGCGAGCATTCTCGCTGGATTCTTTTTGTAGGCGTTGGACGGCTTGCAAAGCGTGTTTTGGCGTGGCGGGATTGCGGCGCAGTTCGGTTGCCAAATACGAGACAAATTGTCGTCCCAACGTTTTTTCGCTTGGGCGCGAGGAAATGACGGCTGCCAGAAGGTCGTTTGGAAATGCGGTATTGCCAGTAAAGCTGATATTATCTACTTCGTAGCGGGTAATCGCGCCGAGCAAGGGCTCGCCCGTTACGGCGGCATCGCGCTCGCGGACTTGCGCGGAAAGGGGAATTTTAGCACAGCAGCAAGCAACGATGAGCATTGCAACAACAAAGTAGTATTGCCACTGCTGATGTCGAAAAGAAAAAAAAAGCCCGACACGTGCGAATGGCAGGTCGGGCGAACCTTCAAGTGGTCGTTCATTATACATAAAAGTGGACAGCTTGTTGATGCACGATGAATCACTTGTGAGGATAGTCAGAAAAATTTCTACAACAAGGCATCTCAATAGTAGCCTTCGTCGTCTTCTTCATCGTAATATAAATCATCATCTTGATTGATGAAGTCGGGCCAAATGTCTTCAATTCCCTCGTAGAGAGCTTCCTCTTCTTCGAGTTCTTGGAGATTGTCGATTACTTGCATGGGCGCACCACTGCGTTCCGCAAAGTCAATAAGTTCTTCTTTTGTTGCGGGCCAAGGTGCGTCTTCGAGAAAGGAAGCGAGTTCCGGCGTCCAAATCATACTGCGTAGCGAAAATGAAGGTGAAAAAATGTCGTGATGGCGGTGGAATAATGAACTGCGATGTGCAGCCTCATTGTTTAAGCGGAATGCAAAAATAGAATTTGAGCGAAGGGAAATCAAGGGAAATTTCTTTGACTCTACACAAGACGATAATATTCTTGCATATCAAAAATTGTACCAGCAAGCATCAGAGCAAGGAGAGGAGGCAATATTGCCCAATCGTATTTTTTTTTCATAATACCGAAAAATAGCTACACGACGTGCGGCTATTTTTCAATGTTAGTTTTTCCTAGCGGCATTGTTCCCTGCAAGCAAGGAAAGATGCCATTATTCATCCAGTGCTAGGCTTCTCTCTCGCTTGCGTACGAGCTTTCGTGCGGCTTTGTTCAGTTTTTTTTCATTGGAAAAAAAGGTATGCGCAATGTCAAAGGCAACGCCAACACCCCAACCAAGTATTGTTGCGAGCGATCACGTAAGGTGTCCGTTTTCGAGTATGACATTCAATCCCGCCAGAGGAGGAAGCACACTCCCCAAACGACAAGCAGCACCGCGCTTTACGCACAGTGCTGCAACTAAAAACATTTGTATCTGCAATAATATCAACCGTTTAAGACATAAGCGTGTTGCCCATTACTTCGCAAATTTTGTAAATCGCTCGTTAATGCGCCCCCAGTGAAGGTTGGCGAAGAAATTATCCAGATATTTCGGGCGTACTGGACCGTCTTTGTGGTAATAGGCGTGTTCAAACATATCGCACGAAATAAGCGGAATACCGCCCCAAATTGCGCCGTAGTGGTGTTCGTCCACCAGCACGTTCAGCAAGCGTCCACTATACAACTGGTCGAGTGTGAGAACGCCCCAACCCGAAAGTTTTGCGGCGAGACACGTTGCCTTGAAGTCTGCTTTCCATGCGTCTATCGAACCAAACTCTTTTTCGATTGCTGCCACAACGTCCGCACCTTTTGTCGTGTCGCCGTCGCCGCCCAGCACTTCCCAATAGACATCGTGCAGCACCGTTCCACCGTGATTCCATGTTTGGCGACGTTTTAATTCGCCAAAATCCGACCAGTTGCCGTTTGCAGCAGATTTATCAGCATTTGGTAAGGCAGCTTCGATTTTGTTCAAAAAGGTAACGTAGCCTTTGTGGTGTGTGTTGTAATGCCAATCCGTTGTTTCTGGCGACAACACATCGTTCAAAAGACTTTTTGCTTCTTCGTCCGAGTACGGACGCGGGTTAAATTTCCATTCGTACGCCATTGAAATAGCTCTCCAATTTGAAAAGTAAGAAAAATTAGGTGCGGTGGTAGAATGTTTCGGAAATGGTTCTACACTGAAAAAGGTTTGCTGCTTCAGATGTAGTCCACCTTTAAGGTGGACTACATCTCAACGCAACGCCTTCACTTTTTGATATGCAATTTTTACCCATTTTTAGTATGTCACTGGTTCTATCGCTCAGAAACGACCGCTCGGAAACGATAAGATGGGAAAAATCACGCATCATAGTCAATGACAACATCATCCGTCGTGGGATGTGCCTGACACGTCAAGATATAACCGTCGGCAATTTCGTCGTCGGTGAGAGCCTCGCGGTCGTCCATAACGACTTCGCCAGAAAATTTTTTAGCACGACAGGTGCAGCACGAGCCGATTTGACACGCATATGGCGGGTCGAGATTCTGACGAATAGCAGCCGCAAGAATGTTTTCATCCGGCTCAACGGTAATAATTGATTTTTTTCCGTAAAGGCTGAGGGTAACAGTTCGAGACATTGAAGAAAAAAATTGATGAAGAGAGAAGTTGAATTCAAGTTGTTATCTGCGAGCAAGCATTGATGAGGCTTTGTATCGGTTGCTTTCTATCTTGTGCTTTCTGCTTGCTACATGAAACCCAGTTCTAAAAGCGCGACCTCCGACATCATGGATTTGTCCCATGTTGGCTCGAAAACAACATCCACCATCGCGCTCACAACGCCGTCAATATTGCGCAATCGGTCTTCTACCTCACCTGGGAGCGTTCCAGCAGACGGGCAATTTGGTGAGGTAAGCGTCATCTCGGCAAAAATAGAGTTATCGGGCTTGATTTCAACTTTGTACATCAAACCAAGCTCATAAATATCTACGGGGATTTCGGGGTCATAGCACGTCTTTATCGCGGCAATAACACGCTCTTCCATATTCGGAAGCGTACCATTATCGAAAAATGCCATGCCGTGTTTTGTTTCGGGCAATGTAGGGAAAGGAAACATACAAAACTGATGGGGAATAAAAATTTATGCTGCTTTTTGCTCGTGCATTTGCTCTCGCGTTTGCTGCTGTGCAAGCACCGAAAATCCAATGGCATACATCTTGATTTGCTTAATCATTGCCGCAAACCCATTGGTGCGTGTGGGTGAAAGATGTGTATCTAAGCCGATTTGCGAGATGAAATCTGGCGCAGTGGCGGTGATTTCTTCCGATGTTCGCCCTGCATACACACGCAAGGCAAGCGCAACTAAGCCCTTGACAATAAGCGCATCAGAATCGCCCCAAAAATGCACACGACCGTCCTTGAACTCCGCATGAAGCCACACCTGCGACTGACAGCCACGCACTTTATTCGCATCGGTGCGATGCTCTTCGGGAAACGGCGCAAGGCTCCGCCCCAAAGCAATGATGTGGGCGTATTTTTCTTCCCAGTCAAAGAAATCAGCAAATTCCTCAACAATTTCCTGCTGTGTGGCGTGAATGCTCATGGTAGAAGGGTCGAGATGAAAACGGGCATTTGAAATAAGGCGTTCAGCAAAGCTACTCTGGTGAAGACGCAAAATGCGCTGTGAGATTGTACGAACACAAACCGTAAATATACTAACAAAGGTTTGCTGCTTCAGATGTAGTCCACCTTGAAGGTGGACTACATCTCATTCTTTCACTTTTTGATATGCAATTTTTACCCGTTTTGTAACTGGTCAGGTCATGATTTTTTAGGACGCAGATGAAGATGATTGAATGGATGAAGATGATGAAAATGCAGAAAACATCAACAACGGATGAAGTCTGCATTCACGACCTGACCAGTTACCCCGTTTTTAGTGTATCAGAGGCAATCGTGAGAGATTCACAAGCAAAAATTCCGACACCATCACATATCCAGCAAATGCCCCATTTTTGTTTTTTTTGTGCGCATATAGTCAATATTTCGCTCATTGTGAGGAACTTCAATCGGAATGCGCTCAACTACTTCCAAGCCATAGCTTTCCAGTCCCACGCGCTTTGTTGGATTATTGGTCATCAGCCGCATTTTCCGCACACCCAGATCCACGAGGATTTGTGCGCCAATGCCGTAATCACGAACATCAGGCTGGAAGCCAAGTGCGACGTTTGCTTGCACGGTGTCCATGCCTTGTTCTTGCAGCGCGTAAGCACGAATTTTATTCAACAAGCCGATGCCGCGTCCTTCTTGGCGCATATACAAAACAACGCCTTTGCCTTCGTCCGAGATTTTTTTCATTGCCGCAGAAAGCTGCAAGCCGCAGTCGCAGCGCATAGAATGGAACACATCGCCTGTCAAACATTCCGAATGAACCCGCACCAATACTGGCTCGTCGGGCTGCCACTCGCCTTTGACCAGCGCAACGTGTTCTTTGCCGTCCACCACATTTTGATAGCCAATAATTTTGAACTCGCCAAATTCTGTTGGCATCGCCGCTTCGGCAAATTTGCTGACCAGCTTGTCGCTCTGAACACGATAAGCAATCAGGTCTTTCACGGTAATAATTTTCATGGTGTGCTTGCGAGCAAAGGCAAACAGGTCGTCGCCACGCTTCATTGTGCCGTCGTCGTGGAGAATTTCGCAAAGAACACCGCACGGCTTGAGACCTGCAAGACGCATTAAATCTACGGTTGCTTCGGTGTGTCCTGCGCGGCGCAGCACTCCGCCCTCAACGGCAACAAGCGGGAAAATATGCCCAGGTCGCCCTAAATCGCTGGGCTTTGTGGTTTCGTCTATCATTGCGCGAATAGTGGCGGCGCGGTCGAATGCAGAAATGCCCGACGTAGTTTTGTGGATGTAATCCACCGAAACGGTAAATTTTGTGCCGTGCAAGGCAGTATTGGAGCGCACCATTGGCTCAAGCTCTAGCTCTAGTGCGCGTTCTGGCGTTACCGACACGCACACCAAACCACGCCCTTCTACTGCCATAAAATTCACCATTTCGGGTGTGCAGAGTTCGGATGAGCAAATAAGGTCGCCTTCATTTTCACGGTCTTCATCATCAACAACAATAATCGTTTTGCCGTTTTTGAGGTCTTCAACAGCTTCGGGAATCGTATTAAACGCGGGATTGAGAGCCATAGCGGGTGGTAGGTGAAAAATGGAAATTTTATTTTACAGCAATTTCCCTAACTGGGAAACAAAACACTGTAGTCGTGGCACAGACATTCCTGTCTGTGAGTGTTGGTGATGAATTCAGGCGACAACAAATACAGACAAGAATGAACTGTGCCACTGAAGACTGAGCCAACGTGCTTCGCAGAATTTTTGTATAAAAGAGATATTGCTATAAGGCGCGTACAATCTACGCTTTTGGCACAATCGTTGCCACAGCAGCTTTATTGACGCGAATTTTTACATTGTCGGAAATATTGACATTGACAACATTATTATCATTATCTACCGACGCAATAGAACCATGAATACCAGACGAAAGAATAACTTTATCGCCTTGTTTTAATGCTTCGAGGAGTTTCTTTTGCTCATCTTCACGCTTTTTTTGTGGACGCAAAATCATGAAGTAAAAAATTGCCATTACCGCGCCAAACATAATCACGGTAGAAAGCATCTGCTGTGTGGGGTCGCCGCCTTGCGCTGGCGAAAATGCGAGAAGGAAACTCATGGAAAAATTCATTGTATCAAGAAAAGAAAAGTGAAATATGACTATCGGCACACATACTTTACTTGCACCAATGCGTGAGCGAAAAAACGCAAAGGGAAATATCTGTGCTGTTGAAGCCGAAATTTTTAAAATCTTTACCAAAACCTCTGCTAAAATCTTTGCCAAGATTTTTACCAGTACAGCCCAAAAATTACGGAAAAATGCTGGATAAGTTATGCAGAAATTTTCACAATACGTTTTCCAGTTCTGCGCGTACTTTCTTTGGCAAAGCAGCAACAATACAGTTGTATGAATCATCCACCCACAAAAAGAGGGTTCTACGAGGCACAGAGCCATTCAGGGGGACGCTCACCCAGTGCTTTTTATTCATATGATAGCCAGGCTGTACGTCTTCGTGGCGAGCGCGGCGTTCCAAAAGTATATCGGGGTTGCCTTTCAGATTGACCGTGCTGGCATCGTTTCCGCCAGCAATAGCAAAAATTTTGCCGCCGACTTTGAAAACAGATGTAATATCATCGAAAGGAAGTTCTTCCGTTGCGCCTCCTTTTTGAAGGCAGTATTCGCGGAATTCTTGAAGTGTAAGCATTGTGTGAAAAATTGAGAAATGAAATTATCAAAAAGCGAAGGCGTTGAGATGTAGTCCACCTCAAAGGTGGACTACATCTGAAGCAACAAACTTTTTTCAGTATAGCCCAAAACTCTCATTTTTTCTCAAAAACTCTCATTGCTCTCACGGGAAGCGTAGCCTCTCATTTTCAAGAGAGATATTTGAGAGCTAAAAATAAAAATGCACCAAAATTGACAAATAAAAGCAAAAAAAATCTGGCATGAGTTTTTGACAGATATTTAGTATGGCAACCAAACACACTTTGGAAATTTTAGAAACTTTAGAACACATCCATCTTATTTTTTGAAAAGAACAATCATGACAAAAAGACGCGCTCTGGCTTTAGCATTATCAGCGTTGTGGATTATGGTATGCGCAATTTCCGTTTTTGCAGCCGATAAGCCCAGCACTCAGGCACTTCCAACACGTACTACAACAACAGCGTGTGTGCGCCTTGATTGTTCTCGCTCCGACCTTGAGCGCATTCCAGCAGAAGCCTTCGACGAAATGAGCTTGACCGAATTGCTCACTATCACGATGGAAACGGATGCTGATTCGCTTACTATGACCATGACAACAAATGCTCAAGCGACCAATGATTTCATGCACCTTCTTGATGCTAATACAACAGCAACAAAGATAACAGAGCAAATGGTGAACACAAGGACACCAGCTGCTGTCGCGCTTTCGACCAATGGTGATACAGCCCACCGCAAAACAAGCGCACCAATGCTTCGGCGCAAATAGTACGCAAGCCTTTTGGGGGAACAACCACACGCCAAGCAAGCCTATAAGGGCTTCTCAGCATCACTGCTTCGGCGCATCACGCTTCACGTGCATTCTGCTCATTCTGCAATAATCCACAACTTGGATTCCTTCTTTTGGGAACAAAAAACCTCTTCAATGCCAGCATTGAAGAGGTTTTGTGCTGATACAGCCATTCGTTTCAAAAATGCTATTCATCAAACATGACGCTCTGCGTGGTACGACGAGCGCACAAGCGGACCCGATTCAACAAGGTTAAAGCCCATTTCTTCGCCAATGTGCTTTAATTCTGCAAACTCGTCGGGATGCACAAAGCGCTCAACGGGCAAATGCCCTTTTGTGGGCTGAAGATATTGCCCCAGTGTGAGGATATCTACCTTAATCGCGCATAAATCCTGCATGACGGTTAATAATTCCTCGCGCGTTTCGCCCAAACCCAGCATGATTCCTGTTTTGGTGCGCATTCCTTGTTTTTTTGCTTCTTCCAAGACCGCCAGCGTCCAAGGATATTTCGCTTGCGGACGCACACGGCGATATAAGCGCGGAACGGTTTCGGTGTTATGATTCAACACGTCAGGGCGAGCATCAATAATGCGCTGGAGCGATTCCATTTTTCCTTTGAAATCGGGAATCAATACTTCAATCGTAATGCCTGGATTTACTTCGCGCACGGCAAAAATCGTCTCGGCAAAAATTCCAGAGCCGCCATCGGGCAATTCGTCCCGATTCACCGACGTAATGACCGCGTGTTTCAAATTCATTGACTGCACTGCTTCTGCCACACGGCGCGGTTCTTCTTTGTCCAAGACAAGCGGGCGACCCGTTTTGACTGCACAAAAACCGCACGAGCGCGTACACGTATCGCCCAGAATCATAAACGTTGCCGTGCCTGCGTTCCAGCACTCGCTGATATTCGGGCAACGCGCTTCCTCGCACACGGTGTGAAGCGTTTTTGAGCGCATCATCGTTTTGACGTTGGCGTAGGTTTCTCCGCCCGGAGCGCGTACTTTTAGCCATTCAGGACGGCGTTCCACCTCGCTCTTGAGTGCTGACGCGCTTTCTGGCGTTTCCACATCCGCACTGTTGTTGGTCGTATCGGAAGAAATTGTTGCAATATTTTCAACATCAACTGAGGGCTGAATACGCTGAAATCCCAGTATTGGTGAGCTTTCCATAGAGAAAAAGGTAATGGTGAATGAGCAAAATCACGCTTGAGGGCAATAATTCTTGGTTAGGAAGAACGAGATTCCAAAAATACGGAATTTCCCACCCAGACAAAATTGCTGTGCTAAGATGCTCCAAATGCAGGAATTACGGGCTTGCTTACGTTGCACTTTCTTGGCTTGCACCGACATCTTCCAGCCCGTGCATCGGAATCATTTTCACAAGTTTCGCTTCCACAAGGAAAATCACATTTTCGCAAATGTTTGTGGCTTGGTCTGCCATGCGCTCTAAATTCCGCAAGACCATGAGCATCCCAACGCAAGCATCTATCGCATTTACATCGGTTTTCATGTACGCGACCGTTGCATGAAAAATATCTCTCGTCATGGCATCAATCTGGTTGTCGGTGCGCATGATTTGGTAGGCGAGTTCGGGGTCGTTATTTACGAAAGCATCTAAGCTACCTTTCACCATCGTATGTACCCCATGCGTCAGACGCTGAAGCTGCATCTGCTCGGCAATGCGCGGCAAATCGGGCTGTTCAAGCACATTCCGCGCAACGTTGTAGGCAAGGTCGCCCGTGCGTTCTAGCTCGTTGTTGATTTTCAGCGCAGCGAGCAACAGCCGTAAATCGCTCGCCACTGGCTGATGCAGGGCAAAAATTCTCTGGCATTGTTTATCAATTTTCATGTCCAATTTATCAACTTTATCATCGCGATCCATGACCAGTTGTGCAACTTCGCGGCTGCCATCCAGCGTGGCACGCAGAGCGTATTCTACCTGCTCTTCAACAATACTCCCCATGCGAATAAGCCGTGTACGCAGCTTGTCGAGGTTATCTTCAAAGGAACGGTGCATAATTGTGTGCCGATTGAGTGTGGAAGAATGAATGTTTGGGAGATTGAATACAAACAATCCGTACAACCTTTGTACACGATAAAACCTGTGTAAAGCGCGTCAAACCAGCCTTCAGTGGCACAGACATTCTTGTCTGTGTTTGTCGTCTGAAACCTGCACTAATACTCACAGACAAGAATGTCTGTGCCACTATGAAAAAAGTTTTGTCGTGTACAGAGCCGTACAACATACAAGTAGCGAAAATACTGCTTCTCGAACGGATTTCCTTACAAAAACACCGACGTTCCAGAGCAAGGTGTGTAAACTTTTCGTAAACTATCCACATTCCTTCAGCTTTCATATTTCAGCCTTCATCCTGCGCTTCACGTTCCCAAGCGCATGAACTGTTTTCCCGCCATTTGCCGCACCAAACCTCGAAACTCAAGCTGAAGCAAAAGAAAGAGCAAGTCCTGAACGGCATAGCCCGTGCGCTCGGCGATGGTTTCGATATGGATAGGGTCGCCAGAAAGTGCTTGATACACTTTCTTTTCGCCTTCATCCAGTTCCGATGCGGTGTTTGGCTGCTCTGCGCTTGTGAAATCCACGCCCAATGCTTGCAACATATCGTGCGGATGCAGTGTCAATCGGGCTTCGGAGCGTTGGATGAGCATATTCGCGCCTTTGCTGCGCTCGGAATAAATTCTGCCAGGAATCGCAAACAATTCACGGTTTTCATCGTGCGCAAAACGGGCTGTAATCAAGGAACCACCACGCTCGCCGCTTTCCACCACCAAAATAGCATTAGAAAGTCCAGTAATGATGCGGTTTCTGCGCGGAAAATATGCTCGCTGCGCCACAGTGCCGCATGGATACTCGCTCACAACCGCGCCGCGTTCATTGGAAATTTCTTTCGCTAATGATGCCGAAATTTGCGGGCTAATTTTATCAATGCCACTCGCAATGACCGAAATTGTTACGCCGCCCGCTCGCAAACTTGCTTTGTGCGAAAAGGTGTCAATTCCAGTCGCCAAGCCGCTTACAACCGCTATGCCTGCTTCGGCAAAACACCGCGCGTACTGCTCGGCAGCCATGCGCCCGTAGTCGGTGCAGTGCCGTGTGCCGACGATGCCAATATGCAAAGGATTTGATTGTTCGGATTGCTCAGAACCGCCAGAGAGTGCGTCAATACTGCCTCGCACAAAGAGCAAACTCGGCGGATAAAAAATTTGTTTCAGCAGTTCGGGATAGCCTTCGCTCCAAAACGAAACAAGCTGCACATCCTCAAGGGCGCATACACGCTCTTGTTCGTGGGCTTGGCTCATTAGTTCATCGTACACACTTGAAAGGGAGCGGAGTTTGGGGGAATAGCTTTGTTCGGTATCGGTAAAAAGCTCATTTTGCGGAATTGCGGATACATCAGGAAGCGCGAGGGATGCAACGTGGTCGAGGATTTTTGCTTTGCGCACTTCAGGCGGCGCAGCGTGCAGCAATGCGGTCAGCGAGGCGTATTCATCCACAAAGCGGCGCAAATCCACCGAGCGCATTTTAGGAACAAGCGACAATGCAAGAATTTCCGATTGCGACCACATGAGCGGAGAGAAAGAGTAAAAAGATTTCTTGGAGCTATATTTTTAAGAGAGATCTCTCAAAACAAAAAGTGGCACAGACATTCCTGTCTGTGTTCTCCACCTGAAAACTGCACTAACACTCACAGACAAGAATGTCTGTGCCACTATTGAAGAAAAACAAGCGCGAACCGAGATTCCATCACACTTGCAGAACACCCGATTTCCACTCAGGAAAATCCTTATTATGCGAGGCAACAGCCAGCGAGCGCGAGACCACTTCACGAATCGCCGTTGGCGGAATGATGCCATCCACCCACAAACGCGCTGCGCCGTAGATTGGGTGCATCGTTTCCTCGTATTTGCCTTGAATTTCCTTCAGCATTTTTGTTTGCTCGTCTGTACTCAGCTTCTTTCCTTGCTTCTCAAGCGATGCAGTGCGAATAGTGAGCAACGTTTTCGAGGCTTGCGCTCCGCCCATGACGGCAATTTTCGCCGTCGGCAGACTGAAGATAAAACGCGGGTCGTATGCTTTGCCACACATGGCGTAGTTGCCCGCTCCGTAGCTATTTCCAAGAATAAACGTGAGTTTTGGAACAATCGAATTTGCAACCGCATTCACCATTTTCGCGCCGTCCTTGATGATGCCGCCTTGTTCGGCGCGTGTTCCCACGATAAAGCCCGTTACGTCTTGCAAAAAAACGAGCGGAATTTTGCGCTGATTGCAATTCATAATGAACCGCGCCGCTTTGTCGGCACTGTCGGAATAAATCACGCCGCCCACCTGAATTTCGCCCTTGCCAGACTTCGTAATAGCGCGGTTATTCGCCACAATGCCCACCGCCCAGCCGTCAATCCGCGCATAGCCGCACAAAATGGTCTTTCCGTAGTCGGCTTTGTATTCATCAAAAGCGGAATCGTCCACGATGCGGGCAATAACTTCGTAGGTGTTGTAGGGTTTTGTGCGCTCAGAGGGAATCACGCCCCACAGCTCGTCGCTATCGAACTTTGGCGGCTTTGAAACTTCGCGGGAAAAGACATTTTTCTGCCCTTTTTCTGGTGAAAATTTCTCCACCAATGAGCGAATAACACGGAGGCATTCTTCATCGTCTTTCACTTTGTAATCCACCACGCCACTAATGGTGCTGTGCATGACCGCGCCACCAAGCGGCTCAATCGTTGTTTTCTCGCCGATAGCGGCTTCCACAAGCGCGGGACCTGCTAAAAATAAGCTCCCTTGACCTTCCACAATAAGTGCCTCATCGCTCATAATGGGCAAGTACGCGCCGCCCGCCACGCAGGGACCCATAATTGCTGCAATCTGCGGCACACCAAGCGCGGAAAGCTGTGCATTATTGCGGAATTGCCGTCCGAAGTGTTCTTTGTCTGGGAAAATTTCGTCTTGCATCGGCAGAAAAACGCCCGCCGAATCGACAAGGTAAATAATTGGCAAGCGGTTTTCTAATGCGATTTCCTGCGCTCGCAGATTCTTTTTTGCCGTCATCGGAAACCACGCGCCTGCTTTCACGGTGGCATCGTTGGAGACAATCATACACTCGCGTCCGTGAATGATGCCAACGCCAGCAACTACGCCCGCCGAAGCTGCTCCGCCCACCTCGCTGTACATATCTTCAGCAGCAAATAAGCCAATTTCCAAAAAGTACGATTCCGCATCCACAAGCGTGTAAATGCGCTCTCTGGCGGTGAGCTTGCCTTTTGCTTTGTGCTTTTCCAGCGCAGAGCGTCCGCCACCAAGTTTGGTGCGGTCTGCGCGTCCGTCAATCATGCGCCAGAGTTGTTTATTTGCATCCGCATTTTGCTCAAACACGAGGTCGTGTGCGATTTCTGAGCCAATCGTTGTTGCCATATTCAGACCTTAAATTCGTCGTAATTTTTTGGAACACACAGAAATAAATATCACATTCAATAGTGGCACAGACTTGAGGGCTTCCCTCAACTTGTCTGTGTTTATCGCCTGAAACCTGCACTAACACTCACAGACAAGAATATCTATGCCACTGAAACCAGATTCATACTCAAAACTTAACACTCAAAACTTAACACTCAAAACTCAACACTTCTTTTAATGCGCTTCCACCGTCGCACCCGCACCGATACTTGGGTCGTCGAAATTTGCTTCGCCTAACTCGCCTTCCCACCGTGCCATCACAGCCGAAGCCAAGCAATTTCCGACCAAATTGACCGAAGTACGTGCCATGTCCATAAACGCATCCACGCCCAGAATGATTGCAATTCCTTCCAGTGGCAAGCCGAATTGCACGAGCGTACCCGACAAAATGACCAAGGAAGCCCGCGCGACTGCTGCCACGCCTTTGCTGGTAATCATGAGTGAAAGCATCATCGTCATTTGCGTTGCAAAGGAAAGCTCGACATTTGCTGCCTGCGCGACGAAGAGTGCCGCCACAGCCAAGTACAAGGTCGAACCGTCGAGATTGAACGAGTAACCTGTCGGAAGAACGAAGGAAACGATGCGCTGCGGTACGCCGAACTTCTGCATATTCTGCAAGGCAATCGGCAGCGCGGCTTCGCTGGAAGCGGTTGTAAAGGCGATGATTGCTGGGTCTTTCACGGCGCGGATGAAATTTTTCAAATTTAAGCGAGCAATGAGCGCAATCGGCACAAGAACAAACAAAATGAACACGACAAGTGCGCCGTAGAGCGTGAGAACGAGCTTGCCCAGATTCCACAACACGCCCAAACCGCTTTGCCCAACAACATAGCCAATCGCAGCACCAATGCCGATGGGCGCGTAGTTCATCACAATTCCCGTGAACTTGAACATCGTTTGCGACAAGCCTTCGCAGAAATGCAGAATCGTATCTTTTGCGGGACTAGGTTTTACCTGTGTGAGCGCGATTGCAAAAATCACCGCAAAAAAGACCACTTGCAACACCTCGTTATGCGCCGCCGCCTCGAAGAAACTTTGCGGAATCATATGCTCCAACACGCCAGAGAAGGTGACTTGTGTGGCGTTCGAGGCGAATTCCTGTGCTTCGCTCGCAGGGCGCGTAAGTGCTATTCCTACGCCAGGCTGCACCAAGTGTGCTGCTCCCAAGCCGACAAAGAGCGCAACAGTCGTAACCAATTCAAAGTAAATGAACGAGCGTCCCGCCAAACGACCAATTTTCTTTACATCGTCGCCATGACCAGCGATGCCGACCACAAGCGTCCCGAAAATCATCGGCGCGACGATAGATTTTATCATGCGCAGAAAGATGGTCGAGAAAATTTTAAGATTGATTGCTTCTTTTGGGAAGAATGCACCAAAGGCAATGCCGAGTATGAGGGCAATAAAAATCCACTGAACCAGCGAAATTCGGCGTAGAAAACTCCACATAAACAATCCTTTGTGAGAAATCTTGGAGGGAAATTCTTCGTGAGAAATTGAGAAAAGAAAATACTACGAAAGGCGCAAAGCCTCTGAACACAAACCGCGAAAGATACGCTAAATTCCACGTTTTTTACAAATGTTTCTTTGAAAGAATAGAAAAGTTCTCTCAAGAGTGCGTAGATACTTGATATTTAACGACTTTATATCATGCAAAAAAACATCAAGTAGTGGCACAGACATTCTTGTCTGTGAGTATTGGTGCGGGTTGCAGATAGGAAACACAGACAATAAGTCTCAAGCCACTGAAGCCCAATGTTATGAGGCGAATAAAGGTTCGTGAATACTAGTTTTTACGGCGTAATCGGCACAAGAACAAGCCGTTTCTCAAAGCTCGGATGCGCTTCGCGGCTCATCGAAAGTGGAATCATCACGTTGTTGAGCCAAAGCGGAAGCTGATTAGAAGCGGCTTTGGTGAAAATTTCCCCGCTATTGCCGCCCGCCAGTGCCACATAGACAAGCGTGTCCTGCATATCGCAGACAAAGCGGGCTGTCGAGCCAAGCACAGGCTGGAAGCGGGTTTCGGGGCGTGCGCTCATTTGCCATTCGCTGCCAAAAAGCGTATGCGCATCGCCAGAAAGCTGATATTTCCTTGATTCGACGGCATTTTTGATGCTTTGGGGAACACTTGGGGAAAGCGATTCGCTGAGAGGATGACGGAGCGTGAGCGTGTGCAGTTTTCCGTACTGCCAAGCAGCGACGGAATCAGTATTCATGCGGCGCAGAAGCACATCTATTGCTTCGGAATAACTTTGGCGCATAATCTCCGATGCAGTCTCTGTGCGGCTTGTCGCCTTGTTATCGAACCACCACGCATTTTTGCTCATGCTGCTGCTATCGGCATTTTCCTTTCTTGCTTCGGCGGTCAGATGGAGCATTGCTCGCACGGGAAGGCGCGATATTGCTGCAAATTGGTTGTACAATGCTTCGCCAAGCTCGTCAGCAAGGGTGTTGTAAGCGTAGCGTTCCAGAAAAACCGCGTAAATGCTTGCGGCTGCGGAGGTCGCACTCATTTCGCCATTCCATGCGCGGAGCAGTTTTACGCCTTCGCGCTCGCTTTGAAGGCGGAGTTGTGCGCTTGCAGAAGTCGTTGAAAATTCCTTCACAAGCTGGGCTGCAAACATTTGTGCAACGTGCGAGACCACATCGGTTTGCATAATGGTCATATTTTTTGCCGATAAATGCTCAAAGTCTTGCAGATACTCGCTTGCGCGGGCAGCGCGGGCGGGCGCATCCCACAACAACGACGACGAAATACGTCCGTCAGTGCCAGTGCCGCGCTGAAGATGATTATTTGCCGCAATCACGCGCCCCGATGTAGGATTGATGAGGCTTCCAAGCTCTTGTGCGTTGATGACACCTGTGCCTTGCCATGCATCGTTTGTATCTGCGCCATTGCGAAAGAAATTTGGATGTGTGCTGCTTGCAGAGCGCACTGGTACTGCGCCGCAGGGCATCATGGCGATATTTCCTTCGGTGTCGGCAAGGGCAACGTTCAGCGCAGGTGCGCCAATTGTTTGCAAGGCTGTCCGTGCTTCTGCAAGGTTTTGTGCCTTGTTCAGGCGCAAGTATGCGGCGGCATCATCGCTCATGTAGTGTCCTGTCCATGAAAAGGTGATGCACTGGTATCGAGGTTTTTGCTGCTGAAACAAGGTTTGAAGCGGTTTCTGAGAGATGTTTTGCACTGAATCATTCAGCAAGCGCACAACTTCGCCAGAGCGCAGCCTCACGCCACGCAAAAGCCCGCTTTGTAAAGTTGCAAAGTCCGAAACCACGCATGAACGCTTGGTGTAGCGGGCATCCAGTACGGCAATGCTGGAATCTTTCACGTAAATTGTATCGGCAATAAAGAAAAATTTTTCCTTTCCAGCACCGCTCGCACTGCCGCCAAATGCCATGCTGGGCGTGAGATATTGCTTGAAGTCGGCGGAATCTATTGTTTCAAGAAAATAGTCGGTGTCGTCGAGCATCATATTTGCTATGCCCCATGAGCATTTATCGTTGCGCCCCGACAGCACAAAGGGCATTCCGGGCAGCGTAAAACCGACAACGTTCAGCGAAGGCGAGGTAATATGCGCTTCGTAGAACATTGCAGGATTGGAAAAAGGCGTGTGGAGGTCGTTTGCCAGCAGTGCGCCATGCTTGTAGCGGTCGGGCAGAAGGCGCGGCACGACGAGTGTTTGCGCCGTTGTGGTGTCGCGTAAGGTATCGGTTTCTTGGTGAAAGATGGCGGAAGGGCGCGTTGCCCATGTATTCGAGCCAATCGCTGAACCCCGCATCTGTACTGCTTCGCGGGTTGTGCGAATGCGCTGGGCGAGAGCGGAAATGCTGGTAGCGGAAATGCTGGTAGCGGAAATGCTGGTAAATGCAGAAGATGTGAAAGGCGCATGAATACTGCGATTGCGCATACTTACTGTTCCTGCGCTCACGCTTGCCGTCGTGCTTGCTGGCGCGAGAGAATCAATGCTGGGAAGCGGCATCATTACAGGGTTTGCAGTATTGCCGCTCAAGCCAAACGACGCGGGTTTTGTAGGAAGAAGCGAATCCAAAACTGCTGGAGCGTAGTAGGCATCGCTGTTGTAGGGCGTATTGGCAGTGGTGGGAAGAAGTTGCAGGACGCGCTCTTTGCCGAGCGAATCGGCAAGCGCGGAGAGCGTAAGGTCGAGCGTGAACGCGCTACTCATTTCCCATGCCCAAAGACGCTGCAACAGCAAGCAATCTTCAGGCTTCCAAGCATCGGGTTCGTAGTCGAGCGCGTCAAATTCAAACGCTAAACGTCCTTTATTTGCCGTCAAGTACGCATTTACGCCGCGTGTGTATGCTTCCAGCGCAGCGCGGGCTTCGGGAGCAGTCTGGCGGTATAATTGCGCCGACAAGCTGTCGAAACGCATGGTGCGCAAGAACATATCATGCTCCAACAGAGAACGCCCAAACAAGGCTGCAAGCTGTCCCTTCGCCACGCGACGGCGAAAATCCATTTGCCAAAGGCGGTCTTGCGCGTGGGCGTAGCCGATGCCAAAGTACGCATCGTGGTCGTTTGTCGCAATCAGATGGACAATGCCGTATTTATTGCGAAACAAGGAGACTTCGCCCTGAATACCGCTTACATCCTCGCTGCCGTTGGTTTTGGGTGCGGAGCGCGTCATCACAACAAAAGAGAACAGTGCGCCACACGCACACAAAACAAGAAGAACAAGCAAAATACCCACAACATGGCTCGGTGTGCGGCGTGCAAAGGAAAATCGCTTCATATAAAAAGATGGAGAATGGAGGGAATTTCAGAGGATGATGAAGGGATAACATTACTCCGCCGCCACAAGCTCTTCCTCCGCGCTTTCGCGCAGACTGCCCGCTTCCTGCGCATTTCGATAGAGCAGAATTTCGCCAAACTGTTCGGCTTGGCGCAGCACGAGTGCTTGGCTGCGCATCATTTCTAGCACGGCGAGGAAGGTTACAAGCAGCGTAGAGCGGTCTTGCTCCTGCACTAATTCCCGAAAACTAATGCTTGGGCGATGCTCGAAAATTGCCAAAATATATGCCGCTTGGTCTTCAATCGTCACGGGTTCGCGCTCGATTTGATGCGGCATGGAGGCTTTCGGAGCTTTCTGCAAGGCTTTAGAAAATGCTGCCAAAAGGTCGAACAACGTCAGATGCGCAAGTTCATCGTGTGGGGTTTCGGCAGTTTTTTCGTCTGCTTCAAAAAACTGCCGGTAGTAGATGTACCGTTGGTTGTCCGACATGACGTTGAGCTGCTCGGCGGCTTCTTTGTAGCGCGTGTATTCGAGCAAACGCCGCACCAGCTCTGCGCGGGGATCTTCTGCGGGCAGACCGTCGGCATCCGTTTTCTTGTCGTCGGGCAGCAACATTTTTGCTTTGATTTGCATGAGCGTCGAAGCCATCACAAGAAATTCTCCCGCTAATTCGAGGTCGAGAAGCTCCATAAGCCGTGTGTATTCAAGAAATTCGTTTGCTAATCGTGCAATCGGAATATCGTGAACGTTGATTTCGTCGCGGCGAATAAAATACAGGAGAAGGTCGAAAGGACCTTGAAAATTCGGGAGTTCTATGCGATACATGAAAACGTTTTTGGTGAGAAGTTTTTTGTGGACAGTGCCTTACGTGAAACTCGTTCTACCGCGAAGAAGCGGTAGGACGGGAAGAGCGGGAGAAAGTATTTTAGCCAAATGTCTCTGCGAGCTTATTCCACGTGCTTTCCAGCGTTTCGGAGACAATTTTAATATCCGCCAAAACGGGCATAAAATTCACATCGCCATTCCAGCGCGGGACTAAATGCACGTGCAGATGGTCGGGAACGCCCGCGCCGGCTGCCGTGCCGAGATTCATCCCAACATTGATTCCATGCGGCTTATAGACGCGGTGCAGCACCTCTTCAGCTTCGCGTGTTGTGAGCATGAGGTTTGTCAATTCTTCATCGCTAAACAAACGCAACTCGCCACAATGCCGATTCGGTACAACCATGATATGACCGTTATTGTAGGGGTAGCGATTCATTATCACAAAGCAGTGTTCGCGCCGCGCAACGACGAGGTTTTCGTGGTTGTGTTCGGCATCCAAAAGCGCGTGGCACAAGAAGCAATCGCTCTTTGCGGGCGTTGCTTCGCTTTTTTCGCTGAAGGTCTGGATGTATTCCGACCGCCACGGAGACCAGAGATGCTGCATAGTTGGAAGGATGAGGGATGAAGTTTGAGGGATGAAATCTGGAAGAAACAAAACGTGCAATTTTGCTATTTCATCACGCCAAAGAGTTTGAGCCAGAATGAGACAGCATCAGGGTTGGTAAAGAAAATTGCGCCCATGATGAGAATCATATACATTGTTAGTTTTCGCTCCAAACGCGCTTCCACTAAGCGAATTTCGCCCAAAAGTTCATTGCGTACAGATTTTATTTCGCCCAAAAGTTCGTTGCGTACTGATGCAAGGTCTGCCTTAACGACAGCCACATCTGCTTTAGAAGCGAGTTCTTTACTCATCTCGTCGCGTATTTCAATCTTTTTTGCTGTGCAAGTTGATTCGCTTCCTGTTGCACAGCCGCAGCTGCCTGCTCGACTGTGCGAGCAAGATTTAATGCGGCTTCCTGACCAAGTTGCTTCTCAAGAATCGCGTAGGTTTCGATAGGAAATGTGAATGCCATAGCGTTTTGTTGTTTACGATTCCATTGTTTGTATTGTCTGTTGAAGCTCATCATTACTTGCTTGCTGGCTTGTCTCTGGCTTCATTGCTCGCTTCAATTCATCCTGACGGCGAATAATGGAAACAAAAAAGCCCAGCACCATGAAAATCACCCCGCCCCAAACCAAGTTGATAAACGGCTTGTAGGAAAATTCCACTGTGAAAACCTCGCGCGGCTGCGTTTCGGGCTTGCTCGCATCGGCAAAAGCAAGGACGGCTTTGGATTTTGCGAGGGCTTCTTTGTTGGCGGCAATTTTACGGAAGGCAAGGAAATACTTGGTTCCCGGAATGTTGAACGGCTCGGCAGTTTGCGCACTTGCGTCGCCATCAATGCCCGCTTTGCCTTTGAAGGTCGTGTAAATGGCTTGAACAGTGGTGTCTGTGCCATGCACGACTTCGACAATCGCACCAAGCCGCAGATTCTCTGGGTTTCCGCCCGATTGCTGTGCTGCCATTGCGCCCGACATATCGAATTTTTTCAGCATAATTTTGTAGGTGGAATCGTACGGAAGCGGCGTGTATTCTTCCTTCGAGACGGCAGCCGTTGGTGCTTCGCCTTCTACTTCGATAGCTTTCGGCGAAACGTACATATCATTCGACCACGACCATTTTATGCCAGGTTCGAGGAAAGCAGACTGGCGCTTGTTGAAATCGCTCCAGTACAGCACGGGTGCGACCACGCTTTGTTTGCCGTCTTTTTCGAGCGCGACGTAGTATTTGTATTTTTCGCGGTCTTTGTAATCTTTTTCAACTTGTTCGCGCCCAACGTACATCATTTTGTAGCCCATTGCGTACTTTGCCACGCCTTGCGGCAAAGCAATATGCTCGGTTACAGAATAACGCGAGGTTGCGACAATTCCTAAAAACAAGAGCGCGACCCCGAAATGCGAGATGTACGCGCCTGTGTGCGAAGGCTTGGCAGACAATAAACGTCCCGCCATTTCAACATTTACAAACAAGGCAAAGAACGAACCCAGTACCAATGCGAGGTACGCGGGGTCATGCACACCAAACGACACGCACGCAATCGTGGCTGCGATTGCCAATCCTGCTGGAATGGGCAGTTTGCGCAGGAACTCTTTCGTCGGCGTAGAACGCCAGCGAAGCAGTATTGTTGCGGCATTCAGGAAAGCAACGGCAATCACAAGCGGCAAGTGCATTTTGTTGTAATACGAAATATCAATCGCTACTTTTGGCTGCTTCAGAATTTCGGTAAAAATGGGCCAGCTTGTGCCAATCGTAACAATCACCGCGCTTGCAAGCACGAGTGCAGCACCGATGGACAAACCAAATTCCCGCGATGTAGGATGAAAATTTACTTTTGCTGCTTCAATATCTTTGCGGCGCATCAGCAAAATTCCAAAGCCTAACAGCGTGAAAATTCCCATAAAAACCAAAAGCAGCACATATGCAAACAAGCCCGGATCCACGAAGGAATGCACCGACGTATCGCCCAGAACACCGCTTCGGGTCAGGAAGGTAGAGTAGAGAACAAGCAAAAAGGTCATTATCGCCAGCACGAGGTTTGTTTTCACCAAACCGCCTGTTTTCTTTTGTGTGAGCATTGTGTGAACAAGCGCAACTGCCACCAGCCAAGGAATAAGCGAGGAATTTTCAACGGGGTCCCAGCCCCAGAAGCCGCCCCAGCCCAAGGTTTCGTATGCCCAGAAGCCGCCCAGCATAATTCCAAAACCCAGCACAGCCGTTCCGAAAAGAACCCACGGCAGCGAAACGGAAATCCAGTTGTGATAATCGCGTTTCAGAAGTGCCGCCATTGCGAAGGCAAACGGCACGGACATAGATGCAAAGCCCGTGAAGAGGATGGGAGGATGAATCGTAATCCAGATATTTTGCAGAAGCGGATTTAAGCCTTTGCCGTTAGCGGGCATGAAGCCATCAGTGATGCCGTCTTTTGCGAAGGATTCCCAGACCATTGCAAAGGGACTTTTCGCAACGAGCATGAGCAGCAAAAAGACGAGAATGAGGCTGTAAAACGCCATTACTTCGCCTTCGTACTTGTGCCGCCGCACGTAGGGGAGGAGGCTTACGCCAATCACCGAGACCAGCACCGTCCAGAGCGTGAAGCTACCTTCCTGTCCGGCGTAGAAGGTTGCAACAAGGAGCGGTTTGGAGAGTTCGCGCGAGGAATGTCCCCAAACGTAAGTGTATTGGAAGTTGTGCGTGAGGATGTTATACATCTGCATCCCGCTTGTTATCAGCATTCCAGCGAAAATGAGGAGAAAAAATACGCGCCCGATGCGGCGAAATTCTTCT
Organism: Candidatus Kapaibacterium sp.; assembly: GCA_004292595.1. Classification (GTDB taxonomy): domain Bacteria; phylum Bacteroidota; class Ignavibacteria; order Kapaibacteriales; family UBA4661; genus PH2015. The sequence goes on from RDXM01000119.1 coordinate 51,079, forward strand.
TGCCATTGCTCGCCGCGAGCAGTGTGCAAAGAAAGGAAATACGCGCCCGAGGCAACAACCGACGAGGCGAAAAGGAGATTGATGAGATATTGTCCGAACATAATGCAGTGAGATTGTGGTGTGAGGGCAAAATGTGGTGAAGCAATGTTGGTGGTTGCACGTGCAGCCAGCACAAGCAGCACCACAAAAATACAGGAAAAGCTGGTTTTATCAAAGCAGATAGGAAGAATCGTCTGGGTCAGAAACGCCGCCGCAGACAGAGGCATTTTTTTCGCCCCGTGCGAATGCCTCTGCGAAATATCCGCAGAAAATCGTAATTTTGTATTCTGTTCACAGTTGTTCTCCACACTGCTAACTCCTTACTATTTAATCTTTAACAAAGGAACGTACCATGTCTGCCGCAACCATGACCGCACCGAAAACCAACGGCGTTCACAAAAACGGAACAGCCCCGAAGCAAAGCCCAAATAATCCGTTTGATTACTACAACCTTGACGGACTTTTTGCAACTGAAGAACGCCTCGTGCGAGATACGGTGCGGGATTTTGTGAGTGCTGAAGTTTTGCCCATTATCGAAGACCATTACCAAGCAGGCACATTTCCCAAACACTTGGCAACGAAAATGGCGGAAATAGGTGTGTTCGGCATAACGCTTCCAAGCGAGTACGGATGCGCTGGAGCGAGCTACACCGCCTACGGACTGGCAATGCAAGAGCTTGAGCGCGGCGATTCTGGCTTACGTTCCTACGCTTCGGTGCAAAGTTCGCTCGTGATGTACCCGATTTACGCCTACGGCAATGAAGAACAGCGCAAACACTGGCTTCCCAAGCTGGCTTCGGTGGAAGCAATCGGCTGTTTTGGCTTGACCGAACCCGATTTTGGTTCAAATCCAACGGGCATGATTACCAACGCAAAAAAGACCAGCAACGGCTTTCTGCTGAACGGCGCAAAGATGTGGATTACCAACGGCAACGTGGCTGATGTTGCGGTCGTCTGGGCAAAGCTGGATGGCGTTGTGCGCGGCTTCATCGTTGAAAAAGGCACACCAGGCTTCACCGCACCCGAAATGAAGGGCAAACACTCGCTTCGCGCCTCTGCAACGGGCGAACTCGTTTTCCAAGATTGCGAAATTCCTGAGGCAAATCTGCTCCCGAATGTGGAAGGCATGAAAGGACCGCTCGGCTGCTTGAACCAAGCCCGCTACGGCATTTCGTGGGGCGCAATCGGCGCAGCAATGGCGTGCTACGAATCGGCATTGAACTACGCAAAAACGCGCATTCAATTTGGCAAGCCGATTGGCGGCTTCCAGCTTGTGCAGGAAAAATTGGTCTGGATGCTGAATGAAATTACCAAAGCGCAGCTCATGGCATTCCGCTTGGGGCAAATGAAAGATGCTGGCGAAGCCACACCACAACACGTGTCGATGGCAAAACGCAACAACGTGTGGATGGCATTAGAAATTGCACGAATGGCACGCGACATTCACGGCGCGAACGGCATTTTGGGCGAATATCCGATTATGCGCCATATGGCAAATCTTGAATCGGTGAAGACCTACGAAGGCACACACGATATTCACACGCTTATTCTCGGTGCCGATATTACGGGTATTCAAGCCTTTGAGTAAGTATTGCGGTAAAAATTTTATTTGTTAGTGGCACAGGCAGAAATGCTTGTGCCACTGTGATTTTTTGATGGATTGAATGCCATATGTTCATTCTTCGTCGCTTTCATGCCGCATTCCTGCTAGGTTTTGGGCTTATCTGCTCTGTATCGTTCCTGTGTTCTGTTTCATTTCTCTTTTCGCAATCGAATCCGCCAAACGCGCCACCACAACAAGCCTCGCGCCTTTTTTTGCAACGCTTACCGACGCATCCTGACGCGCCGCAAAGCCTTATTACCGCAATTCTCCGCGACAAGCGAGGTTTTATGTGGTTTGCAAGCGAAACAGGCTTATTTCGTTTTGATGGCACAAGCTATCGGCACTTTCGTCCTTTTCCCCAAAAACCCAGCTTCGACAACGCCATTACCGCGCTTCACGAGGACGATTCTGGTGGGCTTTGGCTCGGCACAACGGCAGGATTGTTTTTCTTCGACCGCCGTACAGAGCGCATCAATCCTTGCACGGTCATTCCTTCTTCGTCAAACATTAGCGCACTCTGCCAAAGCACCCTTTCGCACCAACAACAGGAACTTCTTTTCATTGCGGGCAATGACACGCTTTATGCCCTAAACCCAGTAACAATGAGCCTTGCAGGGCGGTTGCCGTTGAAAAACGCCATCACGCATCTTCTTCCTCTTTCGGCACAAAACACCGTAATTGTCGCCACGCTCACGGGCGTTGTGCGGGTAAATGTGCAGATGCCGCCTAAGGCGAAGAGTTGCGTGTTGAGCATTGCCGATACAATATTGCCCAACGCAAGCATTAGTGAGCTGTGCAGCGTGTCGGATGGAAGAATTGCCTTGGGAAATGCTGCTGGCGGCGTGGAGATGTACAGCCCGCAAAGCAAGCAATTATCGCATATCCCGACGGGAAAAAACCGCATTCTCGCTCTGCAAGAAGACGCTCAAGGCAAGCTCTGGTGCGCTACGGCAGGCGATGGCGTTCTCATACTCAATACAATCAATACCAGCACCAATACTGCCGAGCGACGACCAGAAGCAGCCTTGCAAGGGCGGTTTGTCAGTGCAATGGCGGTTGTCCGCTCTTCTTCGCATAACCCAATACTTTGGCTCGGCGCAAGCGATGGTGCGCTCTACAAGGCAGAATATTTGCCGCAGCATTTTCAATACATTGTTCCTGATTCGCGCAGCATCCCACAGGCAGAGAGCCTTCTCGTGCTGGCAGTTTTTGAAGATTCCGGGCGCACACTCTGGCTGGGAACGCAAAACGGCTTGCTGTCGTACACACCTGCAAGCAAGCAATGGAGCGTCTTTCGGCACAACTCAGCAAAAAAAAACACTATTTCTGGCAACAACATTTCCTGCATTTACGAGGATGCAAAGGGAATGCTCTGGATTGGAACAACAGGAAGCGGCTTGAATCGCTACGACCGCAAACGCGGCATCTTTACTGCCTTTCGGAATGACAGCACGAATCCAGCGAGCATTTCCAGCAACAACATTTCCTGCATCTACGAGGATTCACGCGGGCGGCTGTGGATTGGCACGTGGATAAATGGCTTGAATCTGTTTAATCCCGAAAATTCCACCTTCACACAATACCGCTCTAGTCCTGATAAAATCTCGACCCTGAGCAGCAACAGCATCAGCTACATCCGCGAAGACCGCATGATTGCTGATGGGACGCTCTGGATTGGCACATATGAAGATGGTGTAAATGCTTTCCATCCCACAATCCAAGCATTTACGCGACATTTGAACAATCCTGCCAATCCCACGTCGCTCAGTTCCAATGCCGTTTCCGCAATTTTCGAGCAAACCGACGGTACGCTCTGGGTGACGACTGATGCGGGGTTGAACAAATTCACACGCCAAACACAAGGTTTTACGCGCTACGGCAACGCCGAAGGTCTGCCCGACGAGCCGCTTGGCAGCTTGCTTGGCGACGCAGAAGGCAATCTTTGGTTCACCGCCGGAACGACGCTCTATCGCTTTCGCCCGCGAACATCTGCTTTGCAAGCCTTTCCCGCATCTGCCACGCAAGGCAGCAACGACGCGCTTTTTGGCGAATCAGCACAAAGCGAGCGTGGGAAAGATGCTGTGCGAAAAGCCGATGCACTTGCCGTGCAGTTCAGTCCCCGTGCCTATTGCGCGGCATCCGACGGCAGTTTGTACTTTGGCGCGGGCGCGGGCGTTGTGCGAGTGCAACCCGCGACAATCCACATGAATACAAGCGCACCGCCGATTGCGCTCACCGCGCTGAAAAAATTTAACAACGCCGTTGAATTGCCCGTTTCCCTCACCGAAGCCGATGAAATCGAACTTTGGTACACGGACAACTATATTTCGTTTGAGTTTGCGGTGCTTGGCTTTTCCGCGACGGAAAAATATCATTGCCGCTACAAATTGGAAGGATTCGACAACAACTGGATAGATGCAGGAGCAAGGAATGAAGCGGTGTACACGAATCTTGACGGCGGAGAATACTGCTTTCGTGTGCAGGTACGCGCTCAGGATGGCGCGTGGAGCGAGAAAGCAAGTATTGATAAGGTTTCGCAGGAAATATCGGTGCGCGAAACATCGGTGCGCGAAACATCGGTGCGCGTCATTGTGCATCCTCCTTTCTGGCAGCGACGGTGGTTTTTTGTGTTGGCTGCAATCAGCGTCATTACTGGTGTTTGGGGGATTTTTCGCTGGCGTGTGCGGAGTATTGAGCGTAAAAATGTTCAACTTGAAGGACTTGTAAGCGAGCGTACAAGCCAGCTTCAGCAATCCTATCACGCGCTCGAAGCCGAGCAGCAGCGCACCGAAAACCACGCAAGCGAAGTGCAACGCTTAAACGAAGCCCTGAACGCGCACAACACTGAGCTTTCCCAGCAAACACGCCATGCGCAGCTTGAAATGTTGCGCTATCAATTAAACCCACATTTCCTGTTCAACGCACTTATTTCCATCAGCGACCTCATTGGCGAGGACCCAAAACACGCTGTGCGCACGATGACGATGCTCATGGCGTACTTGCGCTATGCCTTGCAGCCCGTAGGACTACCAACCACGCCGCTTTCAGAGGAAATCGTCGCGCTCAAAAACTACCTCGCTATCGAACAAGTGCGCTTTGAAGAACGCTTGCGTGTGGAAATTGATATTGCTCCCGAAGCAGCAACGGTGCGGGTTCCGAGCTTTCTTTTGCAGCCACTTGTGGAAAATGCGATTAAGTATGGAATGCGAACAAGCCAAATGCCGCTTCACATCAAGGTTTTGGGCAGTATTCGACACAATACAAACGGAAAAACGCTTGTGCTGGAGGTTCTCAATTCTGGTTCGCTGACCATGCCCGAAGGCATCAGCAAGCCAAGCGGCACGGGGACTGGTTTGCAGAACATTCGGGAGCGTTTGGAGGTGCTTTTTCCCAAGAAACATCGTGTTTCGTTGGAAGAAATTCGCGCTAAAGAATGTTCGTCAAAAGAGGCTGAAGTGCGAGGAATGGTGCGCTTTCGCGTGGAAATTGAGGAAGAATAGAGCAAAAAAAATGAGAGCCTCGCTGACGGCTTTGCGTCAAAAAACAAGGCTCTCACGCTTGTATTCATCAGGTGTTCAGCCCTTAAAAGCGGAAAAGCGGGCGGCTTGCCCACGGAATAGAAACAAAAACAAGCACCATCGCAAGCCCAAAAAAGATAACAGCCATTTTGTGTTTTGCAAGGTCTGAAGCGGCTTTGCGGACACGTGCCGAGCCGATATGCGCCAGCGCGAGCGCAATCACCATTGCGGTAATATGCTCCACCGCCCAGAAGCGGAGTTGTGGGTCTTTCATAGCGGCACGGAAGTCAGGAAATACGCCTTGTGTGGTGATGGGGCTGACAAACGCATAGAGAATCAATCCCAGCAAAAATTGAAGCGTCATGCTGTGGACAAAAATGGCGTTGAAACGGCGTTCATTGGCTGTCCATGGTTTGTTGCCGAGCCATCCCAGCACACCAAAACCAATCGCGCCAATCGCGCCACCAATGACAAGCCAGCGCAAAAGCGAGTGCGCTGTCAGAAGAATTTCGTGCATAATCGAAGCAAAAAAGTGATAAAAAACAATAAATGTAAAAAAATGCTCTTGTCAAAACTACTTACAAAGCAGCCGTAGCGCGGCGCAGAAGCTCTTCTACGTCCATCATGGGCTTGGTGTCGAAGTGCGCAAATTCCACGCGCCGCTTGCGGACAACCATCGAAACATGAAGCTCGGTTTTCGCGCCATCTTCTTCCGTATAGACCGCACCAATGCTTCGCCCGAGCGATTTTGCGGGGTCGAAGGCAAAACTAAAGACGGCGGGGTCGAATTCATATTTTTGAAGCACAACCAAATTTTGTTCTGGCGTGTCGTCGCTAAAGGCAATGACCTTCACGCGGGCTGATTTCAAGCGGTCTGTGAGCTTTTGTAAGGCGAGAAGCTGCTCAATACAATGCGAACAGCTATAGCCAAGATAGCGAATGACAATCACGGCGTTTGCGTCCGAGAGTTCTGCGGGCGAAAGTGAGGTTTTATCGGTGTTTTGGAGCAAGGTGGCGGGAAGATTTTTTCCCGTAAGATTCGCCGCACATTGTTTGTGGTCTTCCGAAGAAGCGTGTTTATGCGGGGTCTGGGCATTCGTAGTTTCTGCAATCGCGCTTGCATCGGCGGGCTTGGAGAATTTCATAAAATATATCATGGATGCCAAACCCACCGCCACAAGTGCCATTGCGCTTGCAAAGCGTCGAAGAAGTTGCGTAAACATAAAGGAGTGTGAGAGTTGTATGGGTAAAATTTGTGGGTATTCTGCGGTGCGCGAAGTCTTTGCCGAACGCCTAGCGGTGCGGGCTGTGGAGCTTCATTGCAGCGGCAATGCCTTGTTCGTTCATATTTTGTGAGGCTTCTAAGTGCGTCATAATGCTGGCGTGGCTTTCGGTATCGCGGTTCTGACTGAGTTTAAATGCTGCTTCTACGCGCTCCACAGCAAGCTCAAAGCCCACAATACCACGCAGTTCTTTTTCCAAAAAACGCGGCGAAAGCGCATGAATGCTGTATTCTTCGGGGAGTTCGTACTTTTCTGTGAGCTGTTCTACGTTTACCAAAAGTTCCTCGCGCTGAGTAAAGATGCGGGGTGTGCAATAGGCATGAACGGTGAGATAATTCCACGTCGGGACGTTTTCGTGATTGTACCAGCGCGGAGAGACGTAACTATGCGCTCCCTGAAAAACGACGAGCGTGGTGCGTCCTTGCTCGAAGAGCTTCCAGTGCGTGTTTGCTCGTGCTACGTGTCCGTGGAGTGTGCGCTCATGCGCTTCTTTGGCATGAAGAATGAGCGGCAAATGCGACGCAATGGGCGTAGAATCTGCATCGGCGGTGATAATGGTGGCAAAATTATGTGCCGTGATAAACTCATTGATAACCGCATCGTCGGTGATGCGGAATTGTTCAGGAACATACATTGCGCACATTTCCTTGCAAAAAATTGAAAAATAAAAGCCGCACCAATGAAGTATTGATGCGGCTTTGAGAGCATTCTTTTACAAAAAATCACATCATTTCTTCTGCAAGTTCTGTGGTCTTTTTTGCTGCTTTCGCTTCAGCATTTTTGCGAGAAAACATGGTGTAATCTTGTTGGTTTTTCACCCACGAATCATTGTGCGAATCCAGCAAATGTGCTGGGACGGGACGCAAATCCCACACTACGCCAATAAGCGAAAAGAACTTGAGCGTGTAGTAGGTGATGTCCAATTCCCACCAAAAAAAGCCATTGCGTGCTGAGGACTGAAAGCGGTGGTGGTTATTGTGCCAGCCTTCGCCAAGCGTAATGATTGCGAGCCAGAAATTATTGCGGCTCGTGTCGGTTGTTGCGTAGCGGACTTTGCCCCAGACGTGGGAAAGCGAATTGATAGTAAAGGTGCCGTGCCAGAGCAAAACGGTGCTGATGCACAAGCCCCAAATGAGGCCCGGAAGCCCCGCAATGAGAAACATACCAATTCCCCAGATTGTCGGCGGAACAAGAAAGTGTTTGTCCATCCAAACAAGCTCTGGAAAGCGCATCAAATCTCGCACGTAGCGTTCTTCGGTTTTCTCGTGGTCGTCGGAGAGAATCCACCCCACGTGCGACCACCAGAAGCCGTCCTGCGGCGAGTGTACATCGCCTTCTTGGTCGGAATGCGCGTGGTGATGACGGTGGTGGGATGCCCACCAAATCACGCCTTTTTGCGCCGAACACATTGCCAAGAATGCTATCAAAAACTGAAACACGCGGCTGGTCGAATAGGTGCGATGCGAGAAATAGCGGTGATAACCGCCCGTTACTCCAAACATCCGCATAGCATAGCCAACAACTGCTAATGCCACATACCACCACGAAAATTCTACAAAAAACGCTCCCACACACGCAAGGTGCATGACCCAAAAGGGCCATGTATGCGGTCGGAAGTAATACGAAGCCGAATATGGTTTTGCCATAAAGCCCCACCTCGAAAAAAGTACAACAAACAGTTAAAATTGAAATACAAGGAGGGCTTTCGCAAAAGCATTCAACCTGTGCCAGCATCTTGCTGCGTTTCCCGAACCGTGTCGCCTTGCAAAGCAAAGCATTCCGTCCAACACGAGCCAAAAAGCGAAGCCGCGCCCACAGATAAGGCTGATGCGAAAGTCCTTTCCATGCCAAAAAGAAAGAATGTTCTTCAAAGAACTGAGTTTGCGTCATTGTTGCAATTTGGGTTGCAACAATTTGAAACGAGCCTACAAAATTACATTTTTTTTGAAGATTCTCCGCGCCTTTTTTCGGTCTGCTGAGGTAACAAAGACCGTGCGTTTTTGCTCGGCAGAAAGCAGTGAGACCGCAGATGAAAAAATATACTGAAAAAGGTTTGTTGCTTCAGATGTAGTCCACCTCAAAGGTGGACTACATCTCAACGCCTTCACTTTTTGATATGCAATTTTTACCCATTTTTAGTATATGATTATTGCGGGAGTATGCCTTAGCTCGTCCCCGATGTCAGAAACTTCCGCACTTCCGAGCCAGTGCTACAATGGAGCGATTCCCCTGCAAGCTGCTTTGTTTGAGCAAAGGAAGCCTTGCGAACACGCTTTTTCACTTCCAAGAGCGAACTCGGCGCGACGCTTAATTCCTCAATTCCCAAGCCAATAAGCAGCTCCGTTGCGGCGGCATGGCTGGCAAATTCACCGCAAACAGCAACAGGAATGTTGTTGAAATGTGCTGCTTCGACAATCATTTTTAAAAGGCGTAAAATAGCAGGATGGAAGGTATCGTAAATCTGCGTCGTACTCGCATTCATGCGGTCGGTGGCAAGCGTGTATTGCGTCAGATCGTTGGTGCCGATGCTGAAAAAGTCCGCAAGTGCGCCCAGTTCCCGTGCAATGAGCGCGGCGGCTGGCGTTTCAATCATCGCGCCGACGGGCATTTGCGTATCAAATTCCTCTCCGTTTTCCTTCAATTTCGCTTTGCATTCTTCCACCCATTGCAAGGCTTTTTGAAACTCCTGCACCGTCGTAATCATCGGCAGCATCAGGCGCACGTTCCGATGGCAGGAGGCGCGAAGAATAGCGCGGAGTTGCGCCGTAAAGACTGCTTTATTTTTGAGCAAAAAGCGTAATCCGCGTAGTCCTAGTGCGGGGTTTGGCTCATTGGCAATTAAGCCAAAGGATTTATCGCTGCCAATATCGAAGGCGCGAAGCGTGATGGGAAGCGGATAGGCGCGTTCGGCAAGTTCTTTGTAAAAGGTTGTTTGTTCGTCTTCGTCGGGAACAAAATTATGCGTTAAAATCTGCAATTCCGTGCGAATCAGCCCAACGCCTTCTGCGCCAGAAGCTCGCGCCAATTCTATCTCTTCGGGCGAATCAGCATTGGCAAAAAGGTGGACCTTGCGTCCGTCGCTGGTCTGCGAAGGCAGATGCGCGAGTTTGCCTAATTTTCGTGCATGGTGCGCCAAATCTTCAATGCGCTGCTCGTAGCGAGAAATCGTGTCGGGAAGCGGGTTTGCGATGATAATTCCTGCATATCCATCAATAATGACCGTGCTGCCCGACTGAATGCGCTTGCAAATATTCGCCAAGCCCACCACCGACGGGATGCCGAGCGAGCGAGATAAAATCGCGGCGTGCGAGGTGATGCCGCTTGTTTCTGTGCCGAAAGCGGTCATGCCGCTTTTGCGAAAAAGCATCACGTCGGAAGGCGTGAGCGATTCGGTAATCACGATGCCTTCCGCCTGCGTGGTGGTAACGGTGTTGCGTCCAGTGAGGAAATTAAGCAGACGTTGTTTCACGTTGTCTAAGTCCACCGCTCGCTCGCGGAGATAGGAATCGCTTGCATGGCGCAGAATTGCTTGCTGGCTGTCGAAAACCTCTTGCACCGCGCTTTCCGCATAGTAGCACTTGCGGACGCGCTGCACAATCATTTCGGCAATGGTCGGGTCGTTCAAAATAAAAAGCTGTGCTTCGAGGATTGGTGCGGCAACGGGAGCTTCGTCGTTTGCCATTGTGATAATCCGATGCAGTTCTTGCGTACATTCCTGCACAGCATGAGCAAAGCGCTCAAGCTCAGTATCTATGCGCTCTTCAGGGATGAGCGTGTCTTTTATGGCAATAGCTTCGGTCGCAAGAATAACCGCTTTGCCAATGGCAATCCCCGACGATGCGGGAATGCCCTTGAAACGTTTTTCTTTGCGGTGTTTTTCTTTTTTGTTCGCGGCAGGGGCGGATGCAGGTGGCGGTTCGTCGGAATCTGGCACGGCAGCTTGTTCGAGAGCGTCTGTGCTGTCGCTATCGTTTGAAAACAAATGAGGATGCTGCTGAGAGGAGGAGTGCGCCATTCTGCTCTGTGGATGATGTGCCGATGCGGGTTTTCCCTGTTGAAGTAACTCCGAGAAGATGCTGTTTTTTTCAACAAAGTGCAAGAAAAAAATGGGCAAGACAAAAAAGACTGTTTTGTCTGTTATTGTGCAAGATGCTATTTCCTTTTGGTAGCTGAGAACTTCGTAAATGCTAATGTTGTAGAGGAGAAATCAGCCTCAGGAATTATGCTGGATTTTGCTATATTGAAAAAGGTTTGGTGCTTCAGATGTAGTCCACCTCAAAGGTGGACTACATCTCAACACCTTCACTTTTTGATATGCAATTTTTACCCATTTTTAGTATAATATTGCTCCGCGAAATATAACGTATCCTCTCACTATCAAACGCACTGCTGTTTATGAAGTTCTCCCTCAGTTCGTACCTGTTCTCTGCTAGTATGTACGCTCTTTCTACGATATTCTTGTTTCCAAATTCGACTCTTGCTCAAATCCCTTACAACACTGCAATACAAGATTCTGCTGTCGTTTTCGGACGCTTGCCGAATGGATTTTCATATTACATTCGCAAAAATGTAAAGCCAGAAAAGCGAGCAGAGATGAGGCTTGTCGTGGATGTTGGATCAATTTACGAGGACGACGACCAGCAAGGACTGGCGCACGTGCTGGAGCATCTCGCCTTCAACGGCACAAAAAACTTCCCCAAGCGAGAATTGGTGGGCTTTCTGGAAAGCGTCGGCATGACCTTTGGAGCGCACACCAACGCCTATACAAGCTGCGAGGAAACAGTGTATCAACTGCAAATTCCGACGAATGATACAAGCGTTGTCCGCAAAGGCGTACAGATTTTGCAGGAGTGGGCGGAACATATCCGTTTCGATACGCTTGAAACCAACAAAGAGCGTGGCGTGGTTGTAGAGGAATGGCGGCTGCAAGAACAAGGCGTGGTGGGTCGTTTGCGCCGTCAGACCTTGCCAATTCTTTGGGAAGGACTCATTCACCAAACCCGTTTACCGATTGGCAAAAAAGCAGTCATTGATACCTTTCGTCTTCAGCGTGTGCGGGATTTTTACGAAACATGGTATCGCCCAAATCGCATGGCTGCTATTATTGTGGGTGATATTGACCCGCGCCTTGTCGAATCTCTGATAAAAGCTCGCTTTGAGGGAATGCAAGCGCGAGCAAAAGAACAAACCTTCACACAGCCACAGCATATAAAACAACGCTCCGAGCCGCAAATAGCCGTGTTGCTCGACAAGGAAATTTCCGCCTCTGCAACAGAACTTATCTGGAAACATGAAATCCATATGCGCACTGATTCCGCCTCGCGTCGCCATGAAATTCTTCGCGCTGTGTTGGTGAATTTGATGAACAATCGTTTTGCTGATATTTTGCGGAATAACCCCGCACACCCCGTCAATAGGGCGGTTCTGCAAACCGCCACTCAAACACGCCTATTGAAGACCATTACGCTGAACGTCGAGGCAAAACTTGCCGTTGTTTCTGGCTTTTCGGCTGCCCTCACGGAGGTAGAACGGGTGCGGCGTTTCGGCTTTTTGGACGCTGAAATACAACGTTTGCGGCGCGGTTTGATTGAAGGCACAGAGCAGCAATATAAACAGCGTGAAAACACGACTTCTGCCGTATTTGCAGAAATGTATGTCGCACACGCCTTGGGGCAAGGAGCGGTGCGCAGTGCGGCGGAGCAATGCCGCTTGGACAAAGCAATTCTGCAAAGCCTAACAAGCGCAGAAATACACGCTTTTACGAAGGAAATGCTCCGTGACTCGAATCAAGTTATTCTTTGCACATATCCTGACCGCGAGGGAATGCGTGTGCCAGAAAAGCAAGAGTTTCTGGACGTGTTGAAAACTGTCCGCGCCTCAGAACTCGCGCCGTACCGAGAAACCTTTGTCGATGCGCCTTTTCTGGAACACGAGCCGAAAGCTGGAAAAATTGTCCGCACCGAAACCGTGAAATCGCTTGGCATCACGAAGTGGACGCTCTCCAACGGCGCAAGTGTAATTTTGAAGCCAACGACATGGAACAAAGAAGAAATCTTGATGCAATGCTTCGCCGAAGGTGGATATTCCGAGCATTTAACGCCAGAAAATTTCCTCGCACTCACCGAAGCCGAGCAAATACAAGCGCCGCTCACAAGCGGCGTGGGAACACTCTCTGCGGCGGATATTGAGAAAAAATTGGCGGGCATTTCGGTAACGGTCGCACCAGAAATTACGCGCTCCTTTCATGGATTCAAGGGCGCGACGCGCCTCACGGATTTGAAAACATATTTTCAGTTCCTCCATGCAGCATTTACGCGCCCTCGCCTTGATACCGCTATCATCCAAGCGCAGCGATTCTCTAAAGGTCTTGCCGCACAAAATCGTGGTGCCGACCCTGATGCAGTCTTGAGCGATTCGGCATGGTACAATTTTTACAACTATCATTTTATCGCAAAACCTAGTAGCAAAGCTGACTTCGACGCTTGGAATCATGCGGGAGTTGGGCTGGATTTTTACAAAGGACGTTTCGCTAACGCAAATGGTATGACCTTTGTTTTTGTGGGTGGTTTTGCAGAGCAAGATATGAAGTCATTTGTAGAGCAGTATGTGGCTAGTTTGCCATCATTGCTCACAAAAAAAACGCGGTGGAACGATATGAACATTCGCTATGCAAAAGGCGTTCGGCGTGAGATATATGCTGGAATTGATGCGAAAAGTAGCGTTATGGTAATGTGGGGCGATACCTGCACGTGGTCGCCCGAAAAAGACGCAGTAATGCGGGTTGCGAATGATATTTTGCAAGCAAGTTTGTCGGAATCGTTGCGCGAAGATTCTTCAGGCGTGTACTATATTCACAATGAGCTAGAAATGAGCCGCATCCCGCATGAGGACTACACTGCCATCCTCTTTTTCCCGTGCGCACCTGCCCGCGCAAAAGAGCTTGCTCGGCAAATGTACACTGTGCTTGAAAACCTTGCCAATGCTCGCTTTCCAGACCGCTACTTGAATGACGCAAAGGCAAAACTGCTCGCAACACGCGAAACCGAACTCAAAACAAATAGTTTCTGGCAAACAACACTCGTGGAAATGGCGCAACACCGCGATAAACCTGAGTTGCTGCTTGATTTTACAAAACGCATCAATGCCGTGCAAAAGTCGGATATTGCAGCACTCCTGCGGGCTTGGCTCAAAAAGGAAAATGCGGCGGAATTTATTTTATTGCAAGAGAAGAAAGTAGCTACTCAGAAGGAATAATGCGCCTTCACGGGCGTTCCCGCACCTCGACAACGATTCCCCACGCTTCCGCACATTCAATGCACTTCCAGCCCTGCAAGGCGTGTATTTCCTCATTGCTGAAACCGTTCAGCACGGAGGCAAAAAAGACATAGCGCGTACTGCCGAGCGTTGATGCGCCGCAGCGGGTGGTGTCTGCTTGCGGCGTAAGGTCGAGGTCGCGGGCGGGAAAGGTGGCAAAATTACGCGACTGAATATCCGTCGCAGAAATACCCCGTGCTTGAATGCCGCGCAAAACCTGCTTCCTGAGACCGTCATAGGGCAAATACGCCAAGGTCGCATCCCAGCCCTTGGCAAGGGTGCGCGGATAGAACCACGCCCAGCAATGCCCTGTCAGCAAAACCACGCACACCACCGCATAGATATGCAGCTTGTGGGCAGACAATGGTGTTCGACCAAACAACCCCAATACCGCACCAATACTTGCTAGAAACTGCATCGGCAAAAAGTAGCGATGGCTAATGGAATACGTCGGCACGACGGCAACAATCAGCATCCACGCGACGAATGAAAGTGCCGCCAACACGCATAAACGCTGGGGAAGAACCTCAAACACGGTTGCAAAAAATGACTCGCCGCAACGGCGAGATTGCCTGAAGAGCCGATACATACTCGCTCCCAAGACAATCCACACCGCACCTGCGCCAAAATCTACCAATCGCCACACAAACACGACTTCATTTTTCACAAGACCTGAAATATCCCAAAACGTGCGGTAAAACTCGCTTGACGAGGTGTCGTGCCAGCCAATACTGCCCGTCGTTGCGCTGTGCCACCGATACCACAGACCAAACAGCAGAAGTGCTGGCAAATATGCACGTGCAGAGCTCATCAATGCTCGTGCGAAGCTCTTCCATGTTGTGGGCGAGGGCATATGTTCGAGCAACAACCACGCACCTTCCGCTCCAGCAAAGAGCGCGACGGCAATCACGCCGCGCAAACTCGTGAACGAAAGCAATATCAGCCAAATAGCATAGAAGCCGCGCCACTGCTTGCCTTCAGGCTGCAAGAAATGCCACAAAGCGCAGAGAAAAAAAGCACAAAGCGGAATATCGGGAGAAATGAGCGTTGCCTGCGCAAGAAGTGTCGGTTGCAGAAGAAGAAGCGTGGAAAGCGCGAGAATGAGAAGCGGAGAATTGACCCCAAAGTAAGGATAAACCTGCTCGGCAAGGCGATGAACTGCCCAAACAATGAGCCACAAAAACGGCAACATTGCCCAATGGCTCACCTCAAGAGATTGCCCAAACATACGCCAGAGACTTGCCAAATATGCTGGTAACAGTGGCGGATGTCCCACATCAATGACGCTCGGAAACGGCTTGGCACCATGCTCGTAGAACCATTGCGCTTGCTGCGAGGCAAGCATGACGGTATCCCAGAAAAAGCTCTGGTGCTGCACCATTGCCGTTACAAGCATCATGGCGCAGCACCAAACAAAAAACGACCAACGAGTGAGCGAAAAGCGCATGGCAAAAGAACAAAAATATACTAAAAATGGGCTTTGTTGCATAAATCAGTAAAAAAGTGAGCGATTTGTCGCCCACCCGTGATATGTTTGAGTTACCAACACCAATCATATTCAC
>RDXM01000120.1 GCA_004292595.1 Candidatus Kapaibacterium sp.
TGATGTTGATATGAAGAGGTTTGAAGTTCTTCAATATCGGCACAATGAACCCTTTTTTATACTTTTTTTGCTACTCCACGTTTGAATGGGGTGCTACCGAACTGCTCTCATCTGAAATAGAGATGACAAATACTTTATCTTGGTGGGTAGCTTGAAAATACTCTAGTTGTTTGGAAGCAGTGTGACAAGGGGAACACCACGTCGCCCAAAAATCGAGCAAGATAAGTTTCTGCTGGTCAAAGGCTACGATAGAATTTTCGGTGATGACTTTTGCAACGGAAATCTCTTGCGAGTAGAGCGACGGTGCAAATATCATCAATAACAGAATGCAATGGAAGCGATTCATAATGTGGTGAGAACAAATAATAAAAATAAAACGATTAATAGGTTTACCGTAATAAATACTTTTCTTCTATCGGATTGAGTCTCCAGATGCTTTTGTCTGTACCATTCTTCGCAAAAAATGGCGGAAAAAAGTATCTGTATTGCCATTGAAGATATTGATAGTGTTGTTGCTAACACGTTTGTAACAATCTGGCAAGCTATCATTTTTTATTATGAAACATGAAATTTTCGTACCATTTTTTCTATTGGTATGCGTAAGGTTTTTCTGTTTTTTTCTGTTTTTTCTAATGCATTATCAAGTAATGTGTTAAGAGAAAAGTAATGTATACAATAAAACTCTTCTAGAAAAAAGATTCCCAATGCGAGATATATGATTTGATTTTGTATTTTGTGATTTTTACTATCATCTTCCAAAATAATTATGGGATTTTGCAAGGTAATCCTTTGCGGTATTTTCGCCCTTTTTCTCACTTCCGAGGCAGTACTGGCTCTACAGGAGGTCAGTGAGCGTAATACAAAAAAACGGGTGGACAGCCTGAATACGCTTGCTCGGCAATATTCGTTTTTTCAGGAAAATTCTCGCAATACCACCTACCGTTATGCGTCAGAAGCCCTCGCATTGGCAGAAAAAATTGAGTACAAAAAAGGAATGGTCGAAGCATTAGACCTGATGACGTACTGGACAATTATTGTTGGTAAAATAGAAACAGCCTTAGGGCTTGGTTTTCGGCAACTTCGCTTGGCTGAGGAGGTCGGCAATCCATTATTGATTGCTCGTGCGCTCAGAAACGTTGGGTTTGCGGCGGGACAGCAAACAAAAAGCGATTCTCTCTCTCGTCAGCAAGCACGAACACAACTAAACAAGGCATTGGCAACAGCGCGGTCATTTCGTGATACGCTTTTAGAGGCTTCCTGTTTGAATGCGCTCGGACGGTTGTACAGAGTCGAGAAAAAATTTGACATAGCCTTATCCTGCCACGAGTCTGCCCTGCGCTACGCCCGCTCCATTCAGAATGCGGAGCAAGAAGGCTGGGCATTACATAGTATTGGCGTGATTTATGAAGCCCGCAAACACTATGACACTGCCTTAGGGTTTGCACACCGAGCATTGGAAATACGTGTTGCTGCACATCAAGCATTTGGCGAAGCAGTGTCGCTGCGCCTGATTGGTCTGCTCTACTATCGGCAAAAAAAATATGCCGATGCACGGCAGTATATTCATCAAAGCATCGAAAAATGTAAAAATCACGAAGGTTTGTTTATCGTCAAAGTAGATGCCTGCAGGCTGCTGACGCTGATTTGTAAAGACATGGGCGACACGCGCCAAGAATTGCTTGCCTACAGAAATTTTCTGGCAATTAAAGACTCTGCCGATGCGATTGAAGCACAAAGCAATATCGCCGCCTTCCAAGCACGGCTGAATATTGAGCGTTCCGAAGCAGAAAATCAGGTATTGATACGAGACAAACGCATTCAGGATATACAAATTCAACGCGAACGAATGATTCGTTTTGGAGTCATTGGCGGTGGTATCTTGCTTTTGTTTGTCATTGGGTTTATGATACAAGCTGTGCAAACAACACGACAAAAGAATAAAGAACTCCAATCGGCAAACAATGAAATTCAAAGCCAAAAGAGTATTTTGGAAGAACAAGCAACCGAGATTGAAATTGCCAATACACAACTTCAAGAACAAAATCAGGTGTTGATTGCACTCGATAATGAAAAAAATGAGTTCATGGGAATCGTTTCCCACGACCTTAAAAATCCAATCGGTGCGGTGCGGAATTTTGCTGAATTGATACAAGACGGCTACGTGACTTCAGAAGATGTTCCCGATATAGCAGAAAAAATTGTTGGCATATCCAACAGAATGCTTGAGTTAGTAACTCGCCTGTTGGATATGAATCGCTTAGAACACGGTGGCGTACGATTTTCACCTGTGAATTTCGATGCTGTTCCTATCGTCCACACTATCGCCTTGGGCTATCAACTAGCTGCACAGACGAAGAACATCCGCATTCACTACGCGGCAGAAACAAACAGTATCGGTATCTATGCTGATGAGCAAGCATTCATGGAGGTTTTAGATAATCTTCTCTCCAACGCCATAAAATACTCGCCATATGGAAAAAATGTTACTGTCAGTGTGAAAACGACCGATACATCTGTGCGCGTTGAAGTTCAAGACGAAGGTCCAGGTCTTTCGACAGAAGATATGAAAAAACTTTTTGGAAAATTTACCCGCCTTTCTGCTCAACCGACAGGCGGCGAACACAGCACTGGTCTGGGGTTAAGCATCGTTAAAAAAATGGTCGAAGCAATAAATGGGCGCGTTTGGTGCGAGTCGGAACTTGGCAACGGCGCGAGATTCATTGTAGAATTGCCAATGGCTTCCTCGTGAATGCTTTGCCCGTGCCTCATTACCGAACAATATCTACTCGCGTATGCCATTGTCCCCATGCTGTTTTGAGAAGCAGATGATATGCACCTGCTGGAGCGTCTGATACTATCAGACTTTCCTGATAAGAGGTTTCATACAATCGTTGTTTCCACTCTTTGCGAAGTAGTTCTTTTCCTGCACCATCAAACAAAAAGCATTCAACATCGGTGCTTGGTTCAGCACTCAGCAAAGGCTTCTCCATGCGAAAAGCAAGATTCAATGCGGTGTTGATGGGATTT
Organism: Candidatus Kapaibacterium sp.; assembly: GCA_004292595.1. Classification (GTDB taxonomy): domain Bacteria; phylum Bacteroidota; class Ignavibacteria; order Kapaibacteriales; family UBA4661; genus PH2015. Next base: position 3,028 of record RDXM01000120.1, read on the forward strand.
TGCGCAATACTAGCTTTCAGAAAAGCAACCTGTTGGCGCGGGGATGCAAACAAAGGAAGAATTGACAATGATACCGAATCGGGAATCCAGCTTGTGCGGAGCGTTGAGACGCTGCCATCGCTTGCAAGCCACTGCGTTTGGGGCATAAGGCGTATGCTGTTGGTTATTGTTCTTCCAAATGTAGCTCTCAGAAGTACTTCACCCAGAAAAAGATTATTGAGCGAACTGGTGTCCCTCCGAGAAATAATCAACGTAACGCTTGAGGATGTTCGCGGGATGACGGGCGTTGTTGCAAGCCGTACCGACGTCGGTGGAGCATTCAAACTCGCTGATACTGGTGGTGCATTCACGCCAAGAATGGCAAGATTATTGGTATCAATCCGAACAATAGCTTGAAGGGTTCGTGCAAAGCGACTGATAAGTCGCGGAGTAAGAAAACGGGAGTCGCGCAGCCAAAGCTGAATGCGAGCCGTGTCGCCGTAGAGCATGGGCTGACGCTGCGTAAAAAGCCTCATTTCGAGGGCTGCCTCCGCATTCGGCGGCAGCGCAAGCGGCACAACTGCGCCACTGACTGCCACGGTCGCCCGTGTTGTGCCGCTTGTATGCTGGATAAGGGCATTTGTTGGGAGTGCTTGCAGACGCGAAGAATCCATGCGCACCCAGAGCGTTTCCATCACGCCACCGTTTGCGTTTGTGCTGAGTGTAAGGCTGGAAACCCATCTATTGACGCTGCTGTGAAAGAGAAATACTCCTGACGGTGGCGTAATCTGGACAGGCGCGACTAAATTTTGACCCACAAGAGTATATTGCCGAATCAGTGTGGAATCAAACTGCACGGTTGTGCCTAACTGCACTACGCTATCGGGTTGCACGGTCAGGCGTTGCGGGCGGTTGAGGATAGTTGCCAAAACAGTAGCAGATGTTGTTGCGCTTGTTGTTGGTGCTATAACGCTTACAACGCTCGTTTGAATACCGCCTGGCACGGTGAAATTTCCTGCCGAAGCCGCATTCAGACGTGCGTAGAACGTGCCTCGAAAAATACCACCATCCGCAATAAAGAGCAGAGTAGAGATAAAAGGTCCAGTTTGATTAAGCGAAAATTCAATCGTATTTTCCGTAAATTTCTGCGAAATAACTCGTATTTCTGAGCCTTGCGGGATATTGCTCCCAATCAACTCAAAAGCGCGAATGATAGTATTTCCCACAAACACTGGAGCAAAAGACAAAGGCGAAGGAGCAATCGACCACACAAGCGGCGGCGGCGGTGGTAATGGCGGCGGTGGCGGCGGCACTGGTGGTAGCGGCGGTGCAATAATATTGCCCACCACCACCACATTCAAACTCTCTCCGCCAAGCGTTGTATTCGTGAATATTCCCTGTATTGTTCCTGTCGAACTTGTGCTTATTGCGCGAATCGTAACCGTTTGTGTTGTACTACCATTTGAATTTTGCTGCAACGAAAGAGTATTTTCCCATGCAAGCGTTTGTGGGTTTTGTAATTGAAATCCCTGCGGCGCAGTAATAACCACGCTTCCAATCAGATTTTGCCCCGTGATAGTATAGCTTGCTTGTGGCAACGCGCTATTTTGGAGAACCGTACCCAAATCAATGCTACCAGCAGTGCTGTTGGCGTGTGTGGTCGTCATGCTCAGAACTGGCACGGGCGGTAAAAAAATATTTCCGCTCAGATTGACACGAATATCATTGCTGGCATCCTGCACGACTGGAAGAACGTGCGTGATTGCTGTGCCGAGCCGATTTACGCTTGCCGTATGCCAGCGCACATACACTGGTACGGCATTAAACAGCCCATTTTCTGAGAGGACGGTGGCACTGCTCGTAAATGGTCCTGCCATAGAAAGCGAAACCGTGATATACGGCGGAGCAACAACCCGCAGCGATGACGCGCCCGGAACAATACCCGAAATTATGTAGCTCTGAAGGCTCAGAGGCGTACCAACAAGATGAGAACCAAACGATAATGAAGTCGGACTCGCCACTAATCCTTGTCCAGGAATTGTAGGAGAAAGTACTGTTCCTTGCACACTCACATTTGCTGAACTGACACTACTTGTGTTCGTGATTTCACTGGAAATACTTTGCGGAAGAGTACTGACAATGCGAGCAAATATCCGTGTTTCTGGCAGATTGCCATTACTGACGGGCAGCGCAATATTGCTCACAAAGGGACCGCTCGCACTGAGCGAAATCTGCACCTCTGGCGGAGCAGTAATGCTCACGGTACTGGTTGTTAAAAACTGCCCCGACACCGTATAAAATTCAACGCTTGAAGGAGTATTTGCTTGTGTTGGTGCGAAGCGAAGCTGCGCGGGCGTTGCAATAAGTATCGGAGGGCGCTCCAGCGTTTGTGCTTGCACATCTGCTTGCAGCCAAGAAAGACAAAGAACGAGCCACACAAAAGAAATACTGCGGCTTGCACGGAAAAGAATGGATGTGAGCGGTGAAATAAACAGCATAATCATAATATTGTGAAAAATGCACCCAGAAAGGCAATAAGTAATGAAGCGAATTAGGACTTTCGCACCATGTGCTTTTGAAGCTCACAGACAGGAATGTCTGTGCCACCAAAGCCAGAGTATCTATCAGTGTTGTAGTGGCACAGGCATTTTTGCCTGTGAGGTGTGCGAACGTCCTACGAGTAATGAAGCGCATCTGCGCTAGTAGTCCGTCAAATGAATTTTGATATGAGCAGACAAGAGTGTCTGCTCTACCGAAGCCAGTATTTATCGGTAGCGCAGACACTCTTGTCTGCGCCACAAGACGCTAAAAATTTGTTTGACAGACTACTAGTGCAGCTATGATGTGTTGCTACTTTCGTTCAATCGGCGTACGAACATCCACGCGCACAAAACGGTTGTACATTCGTCCTTCGGGGAGGTCGTTTTCGTAGAGCGTTGATTCGCCCCGTCCTTCCACATTGCCAATTTTCGACGATGGAACATTCAAAAGCCGCAAGACTGCTTCAGCGCGTTCATTGGAGAGTTTGCGATTTTTCTCGACGTTGCCGCGTGTGTCGGCGAAGCCCGTAATTTCCACGTTTGCGCCGGGGGTAATATTATTTTTGATGTTTTTTACCGCCCTGCGAACCCGCTCATCAACAAGGATTTGCGTAGAATTGAGGTCGAAACAAAACACCCAATACGTGCCAATCCGCACATCGGGCATATTCCGTCGGCGTTTTTCGTCAATGCTCAAAACCTGCACGGGCAAGCGCACACTGGCTTCCGAGCTTTGGCGCAGCGTGTCGGCAGCGCGAAGGCGCACCGTGAGCGGCTCTTCCTTCAGCGAAGAAAGTTTTGATAACGCTTTTTCTGCGCCCCACGTGATAGTTTTGGGAATAATTGTTCCATTGAAATCCGCTAAACGCAGCGTAGAATCTTGCTTTTGTCTGTGTGCATCGGCTTGAAAAATACCGCGTCCGTTCACAGCGAGCGACCACGCAAATAAGCCTTCGGGTGCGGTGATTTCGGGCATAAAATCTACTTTCGGCGGAGTCGTAGCGCGGTGTGTGTAGTCAAAGCGCAATTCATCCAAAATTTCTGATTGCGAGGCTTCTATTTCAACGGCGCGATTTTCCTCCGAATCAACGATTTCGCTATTGCCTTTTGTGCCAAAAGAGCGCGTCGTGATGCGGTTTGGAGCAATGCCCCACACAGTACGTAAATACGTCTTGATGGTTTCGGCGCGTTGCAGCGCGAGGGCTTTATTGCTTGCTTCGGCGGCTGCGTCGTTGTAGCCTGTGAGTGTCAGCTTTGCAGAGGCATAATTTCTCATGCGCGAGCCAACGACGTTTAGCATATTGTAGTACGCATCCAATTCGTGATTGTCTTGAAAGGTTGTTTGCAGCAAGGTTTCGCTGGAAAACTGCTCTACGTCTTGGGCGCGAAACTGCGTGTAACGCTCAGGAAGCACCGCAGAATTTTTATCAAAAAACACAAACGGCAGCAAATACCGCGACGACGAGCCGATAAATTCTTCCACTTTCAAAGTCGGCGAGAAGCTGCGTCTCCCATCGCGCTCAATGCCTTCTACGGCGAGAAGCTGCACCGCTACTGGCTTTGTGGGTTTGCCATTGCTCATGCCATTGTTGAAGCGTCCGCGTCCAGAAGTATTCTCGCTGTTTTCTGAAGCAAAACCGCCAGAACCCGCGTCATTACTTGGGTTTTGTTCTTGTGGTGGCGTTGGAGGTTCGGGCGCGAATTTCAACGATGCACCAATGCGCACAGAAGTCGCAGTCCAGCGCGGAAGCGCATCACTACTTGTCGCACGAAGGTATTCGGTGATATTTCCCAACGACGATGTGAAAAATACTTCGGGGCAAAGAAGCAGCGTTTTTTGGGGATTCAAGGGAAACTGCCACGATGCACCAACGAACACCGACGGCATAAACACTGCGCTCGACGAGATTTTACCAGAAAAATCTTGTGGCTCAAGCAGCTTTCGTGCATCGTCGCCCTCAAGCGGCTTTTCTCCAATAAAAAATCTCCCTGTTTGCGAGGTTGTTTCGCTCAATACGGTAGAAAAACGCCCGCCAAGCATGATGAGTGCTTGCTCATCGGCAAAGCTCCAGAGCAGCATGGGTTCAGCGTTTGCGTATATGCCAGAAGTTTGCAAGGTCAGGCGCAGTGCGCTGTTCAGCAGGGTATCGCCTTCAAATCGAAACGGCGACGAGGATTGAAAGGTCGTTGCAAAGGAATTCACCCCAAGCCGAACACCAACTCCCAGCGAACTTCCCGCGAAAAGTCGCATAGGTAACCATTCTGCCAAAACGCCAGCATTCCACGACAGAGGATTTTCTGTCAAGCGCATTGGCTCTAGCAAGCGCACGTATTCTGGGATTGGCGGGTATTCCGCCTGCAAATGCCCTAAAAATCGCGCTTCGTGGAAATACTGCATTCCATGAGCAAACGCGCCCAACCGCACTGGTGGAGCTTGTTGCGGCGATTGTTGTTGTTGTTGTGCAAGAGCGGAAATACTCAGATTTGCACTCAACGCAATTATGAAAAAAAAGGCGCGAAAGCGCGTCATATCGTCATCCTCAAGGTGTGAGAGAAAGTATCCTACAAATGAAGCAAAGCGATAAACTTTGCGGCAGTACGAAGATATTACGCCAGCGAAAAATCACAAAGAAGAAAAATACAAATGCTCGTCGTTCACTAGACATCATTATGCAGATTAAGCTCTAAGGGGCTAGAGATGCCGTAAATACTGGCTTCAGTGGCTTGAGGCTTCTTGCCTGTGTTTGTCGCCTGAACCCCGCACCAATGCTCACAGACAAGAATGTCTTTGCCACGACGAAAGGAGTTTTGTCGTGTACAAAGATGGAGACTACTGTTGCGGTATGCGGGACGGAGCGGTCGGCAATTCCACAATAAACGTCGCGCCTTTGCCCAGCTCCGATTCGCACCACACCTTGCCATTCATTGCTTCGACCATTTTTTTTACAATGCTGAGTCCCAAACCAGTGCTGTGTTCGCCGCCTGTCGGACGCGCCGAAAGGCGAGCAAATTTGCCAAATAATTTTTTCATATCCTCTTCAGAAATGCCCTCGCCTTCGTCTTGAACCTCAATGCGCACGGCTTCATTTCTTGATTGTATGCGCACAACAACATTTTTGCCCCGTGGAGAATACTTGACCGCATTTGAGATGACATTGTCCAGAACTTGCATCATTGCTTGCTTGTCGGCATGGACGTTTGCATGAGTGCTACTCTGGAAATGAACGCGAATATCTTTCTCTTTTGCACGCTCGGAATACAGCTCCACAACGGATTGAACGTCGGGAGAAATGTCGTAGTGTGTGCAATGAAGCTGCAAGCCACCGCGCTCTATCGCGTTCACATCCAGCAAATTGGTGATGATTTCCGTCATGCGCTCGGCAGCCTTGCCAACTGCTTGCATTTGCTTCAAAATGTCGTCGTCATTCATACGGTCGTAGTAGCGCGTCGTCGTGCCGACAACCATGATAATATGCGCCAGAGGATTTTTCAAATCATGCGCCGCAATTCCCAAAAACTCATTCTTTTCGCTATTGAGATGCTCCAACTGCAAGTTTTTCTCCTGCAAGGCTGCGTTGGCAACTTCGATATCGCGTGCCTGTTCTTCCAAGATATTTTGCTGATATTCCAGCGCAAGATTTTTTTCGTTCAATGTCGTATTTGCTAGCTCAATGTCGGCAGCTTGCTGTCCTAAAAGTTCTTGTTGGCGTAAAATTTCATCGTTTTGCTTTTGCAATTTTCGTTCTGAGCGCACTTTGTAGCGATAGCGACTATACAACGCCGCAAAGCCGCCCAGCAGCACCACACCGAGCAGTATCAGGGTTTGTCGGGTTTTTGTTTGTAATTCTTGGTCTTTCACCAGCCCTTCAATTTGGCGATCTTTGCTCAAGGATTCATACTCGGCTTGCAAACGCGAAATACGCTCAAACTGCTCGCTTGAGCGTAAAGAATCTTGGGCTTCGGCGGCAAAAATTTTCAGAGAATACGCTTGTTCAAAGTCTTTTTTTGTTGAATAAATACGTGCCAGCACTTCGTAGGAATCGCGTATGTACTGCTTGAAGTGATGCTGTTTTGCGAGCGCAAGTGCCTTCTGAGCAAGTATCAATGCGGAGTCTAGCCGACCAAGCTGGTGGTAGCTCTCGCTTTGATTCACAAGAACAGATGTCATATTGCTACTATCGGCAAATTTTTGCGAGAGTATCATTGCCTCGCTCAAGTATTGGAGAGCCTTTTCGGGCATTTTTTTGAAATTATAGACGTGTCCTAGATTGCTGAACCCCGTACTTTTTCCTTGTTCATCGTGCGCCTCATCATCGGCTGCTAATGATTCCAATAAAAAGGGTATTGCCTTGTCGTACTGCGCTATATCCATGTACACAATACCAATGTTGTTCAGAGCGGCAGCTTTGCGCTTGGCATTGTTAATTTTTTTTGCGATGGCAAGCGATCGCTCATAAAATTTCACTGCTTCGCCAAAAGCCCCATTTACATACAACGATAGCCCAATAATATTCAACGAGCGAGCAATACCAACGCTATCGCCAAGTTTTTCCGCTAAGGAAAGACCAAAAGCCGCATATTCACTTGCTTTTTTAGGATTTGTCATGTAAAAAGCAAATGCAATATTATTCAGAGTGCGTACTTTATTGGTGTCCTCGGGCTGCCCGTGCAGATGCTTGACAAGAAAATCAATCTCCTGCGTTTGTGCCTGAACTCGCGGCAAAGAAGAGCAAATGAAAACCGAGAAAGCAAGCAATAGAGCGGCTTTCAAATGATATAGATATTCCATAATGATAACCCTGCAATGAGAACTGCACGATGAATAATACAAAAAAAGGCTTGCTGCTTTCGATGGAGTACACCTCTGAAAGGTAGATTACATTTCATTTTCTTCGCTGTTTAATATGCAATTTTCACCTACTTTGAGTATAACAATTTCAACAGAACAGCATATGCACCTGAGCGAAAAACCTCAAAAAAACAAAGCCGCCCCATGCAATGTATGAAGCGGCTTGTATCATATTTTTGCCAATAATTTTCATGCACTAACAATGGGTTCGCCTTGTACTTCTGGCGTAAACTCCATTCCAAAATCCTGACACAAGAGTTTATGCGTGGTTTCGGCGGTCATCAGTACGCCCGGAACGCCCGCGCCTGGATGTGTGCTTGTGCCGACAAGATACATATTCGGTACGTCCTCGCTGCGGTTGTGCGGACGGAAATATGCTGTTTGGATGAGTGAGGGTTCAACGCCCCACGCGCTGCCTAAATTGCTGTTTCGCTCGCGTTTGAAGTCTTCGGGCGTGAAAAGCTCCAGCACTTCGATATTTTCTTTCAAGCCGTCCATACCGAAATCTTCCTCCAAAAATTGCAGCACTTTATCGGCGTAGGTTTGCTTGATGTCGTCCCATTTCAAGCCCGATGCGAGGTTTGCAACGGGAATCAGCACGTACATACTTTCGCAGCCTTCCGGTGCCATTCCAGCATCGGTGCGGGTTGGAACGTGGAGATACATTGAGAAATCTTCGGGCAAGATTTTTTTATCAAAAATATCTTTCACAAGTTCTTTGTAGCGTTCTGCGAGAATCAAGGTGTGGTGCAGCAGTTCGGGATATTTTTTCTTCGTGCCAATGTACATGAGAAAAGCACTCATCGAATAATCCAAACCATCTACTTTTTTATCCGTCCATTTCTTGCGGTTTTCAGGTTTGATGAGTTTTTTCATCGTGTGCGCAAAATCGGCATTGGAAACAACGGCATCCACAGGATAGACCGTTCCGCCAGCTTTTACGCCTGTTGCGCGTTTGCTTGCGGCATCAATCACGATTTCATCAACAGGGCAGCTTGTTTTAATTGTCCCGCCTAATTCCAAAAATAGCTTTTCCAGTGCTTGCACGAAACTGTACATCCCGCCGGTGGAAAACCATACGCCGCCGTTTTTTTCCAAGTACGGAATCATGAGGTAAATTGCGGGAGCGCGAAATGGGCTTGCGCCAATGAAAAGCGGATGAAAGGAAAACGTGAAGCGTGTGCGGAAATCTTTGAAATACTGCTTGACGAAGAAATATGCGGGAAAGAGAGCGTTGAGCTTCAACGCACGCGGCACAAAACCAAAATAAGTGCGCAAGTCCATAAACGGCGTTGTCCCCAAACCATCGGTAATAACGGCATCGTAGAGGTTTTTCGCGGCAACCATGAATTTATCGTAGTTTTCAGCGTCTTGCACATTGAATTTCGCAAACTCTGCTTTCATGCGCTCGCTATCGCCAGTGTAGTCGATGAAGGTTTTATCGTGAAAATAGATGCGGTAAAATGGGTCGAGATAGTGCATTTCCATGTAGTCTTCCATGCGCCGCCCAGCAGTGGCGAACACCTTCTGAATCACATCTGGTGCGGTGATGAGCGACGGACCCATATCAAAGGTATAGCCTTTTTTCTTGATTTGGTACGCATGACCGCCTACTTTCTCGTTTTTCTCAAACATCGTTACGTTGAAGCCTTGCGCCTGCAAGCGCACTGCCGCCGAAAGCCCACCAAAGCCTGAGCCAATAATAGCAACATTCTTTTTCGTGTCGTTTTTTTTCATATCGTTCTTTTTCATATCATTCCTAAAAATTTATCAAGAACCTGTGATTTACAATGCAGTCTAAACGTCTGATATATGGTAGAAAGTTTCCTGTTTGCTTGAAAAGGACGCGGATATAAGATAACTACACTCACAAAAACAATACTGCTCTCGCATCAGCAAATGCCCGTCATTGCTCGCTCTTCAATCATCTTCATCATGAAAATCTGGGCTTCATCTGCGTCCAAAAAAATCTTAGCGCACAATCTACTGCACCACATTTGGCGCGAAAAGCCCTGTAACGCGCTCCACTTCTTGCTTGGGAAGCGGATTGCCTAAAAGCACAAAGCACTCGGTGAGTTTTTTCAAATTGCCAATATTTTGCGGTAGCTTTTTACATTGATTGCCATAAACGTTCAGCGTTATCAAGCTCGTCATATCGGCAAGCTCTTCGGGCAAGTCTTGAAGCTGGTTGTAGGAGAGATTCACGTAACGTAGTTCCTTCAGTGCGGTGAATTCTTTCGGCAAGGCTTTCACTTGCGAGTACGCGATGTTAAATTCGCGCAAGTTTGCCATGCCGCTAATCGCCGATGGAATCTCGCTAAAGCGGTTATTATTGGCAGTGAAAATAATAAGACTATCCAACGAGCAAATCTCGGTGGGGAACTGCGCTATTTTGCAGGAAGAAATATTCAGAAGGCGCAAATTTTTCATCGTCGCCAGTGCTGGAGACCAGCTTTGAAGCGGGTTCTCTTGCAGAATGAGGCGACGCAATTTGGGAAGAGTTGCCAAAGAAGCAGGAAATACCGAAAAGTTATTAACAGAAATTTCTAAGTCGTTGAGGACTAGAAATTTATCAAGGTTTTGCGGCAATGTTTGGAGTTTATTGCGGCTAAGATTTAATTGAAGCAGTTTCGGCATTGCGCAAAAAGCATCTGGCAACGAGGTAATGTCATTCTCGGCAAGCGTTAATGCCAATAAATTCGGCAGCTTTGCCAATTCTTGCGGTGCTGCGCCTTTGAGTTGCGTTTTTGCTAACGAGAGAATTTCCAGCTTGGTGCATTGTTCCAAGCCTTTCGGAAATTTCCCAAGCGGCGTACCTGCTAATGAGAGGGTTTGCAGGTTTATGAGCTTCGCAAAGGTGCTTGGCGGGATATTTTTCAAGCGAGCATTTGTTATGGTCAAAATTTGCAAGTTCTTCATATTCTCAAGCCCTGGAGGCAGCTCGGTAAGCGGGTTGTCGTCGAGCATCAAGACTTGAAGTTTCGTAAGTTTTGCAAACGTGGGAGGAAGTTTTTTGTAGCCTTGATTTTTCAAGTTGAGTTTATAAACGAGTTCTGGTCTATCAATAGCACGTTTCAAAGAATTAATTTCTTCTTTGAGGTCGAGTTCTTCTGGCGCGAGGAGTTCGTCATCTTCTTGTGCAAACGTAGAGGGCGCGTATATGCTTGCCAAAACGCAAAAAAGAACAACAAAGCGTTGCGCAAATGCGTGAGCAAAATGCTTGATGAGAACAGTCATAATCAAAAAAAATGTGAAACAATGAAGTTGGAAATTATTGTGCTGGAGGCATCACAGTTGAGAGTGTCGAGCCATTACTTTGACAAGGTTGTACTATGCTGCGGTTTAAGAACAAATGCCGACCAGAGCATAATTCCGAGCATCAAGCAGAGCGCAAGGATGCCCGGAGCAAACGTCCCGACGCGCTCCATCATTGCGCCGCCCGCAAAGGCAGCCACGAAGCGGGTGCTGTTGTCAATCGCGCCAGAAATGCCCATAATACCGCCTGTTTGGTCGCTCGAAACAGCTTTGGTGAGCAAACTATTCACAACCGTAATCAGCAAACTTGCCGAAAAACACAGAGGCGCAATCGCGGTAAGAAGCATAATCGTATTCTGCGAAAATGCCCATAAACCCAGTGAACACGCCATTATCGGCAAAGCAAGACGGAGCAGCTCTTCATCGTGAAATTTCGCCGTGAGCGGGCGCAGCACCACGCCTTGCGTGAGCGCGACGGCAATGCCGATAAACGCAAACACGTAGGAAGTTTCCCGCGCCGAAAGCTGCAAATGCAATTTATTGAAAAGGCTGATATTTTGTTGAAATAATGCAAATGCGAGACTAAATCCGCACCAGACAACCAGCATTGGTGCGACTTTCGGGCTGCCGAGCATTTCGGCAAGTTTCGGCACATTCAGCATATCCGATGGAACAAGGCTACGTTCCCGTGCAAGGCTCATCCGCTCTGGGCTGAGAGATTCTGGGAGCAAAAAAATCACCACACAAACGTTGATTACGCCAAGCGCAGCAGACAAAAATGCGGGCAACGCAAATTCACCAGAACGAAGGAGAATACCGCCAATCGCGGGACCAATCGTGAAGCCGCATCCAAACGCTGCGCCCAGCAATCCCAGTGCTTTCGACCGTTCGGCTTCGCTGGTAATATCGGCAATATACGCCTGGGCAATCGGGATATTTGCCGACACCAAACCCGCAAGAATCCTCGCTGCGAAGAACATCCAGAGTGCGTCGGCAAAGCCAATAATCACGAAACCGATGATATTCCCGCAAATATCCAGCACAAACATGGGCTTTCTGCCAAGACTATCCGACAGCCGCGCAAGAATTGGTGCGCCAACAAACTGACAAAGAGCGTAGAGACCAGTCAGAATGCCTACTTGCGTGGGAGTTGCTCCCAAATGCTGCGCAAAATAGGGCAGTACGGGGAGCAGAATCGCAAAGCCGATAATATCCAGCAAAACGACAAAAAATATCAAACCTAAGCGTGGTTTCGGCATGGTGAAAAGTATAGGTAAAAATCTGTACTGTTATCTCAGAACCCGCAGAAATGCTGTTGTTGCCTCTGCAATGCGTCGTTGTTGCTCTGCCGCGCTCATGGTTGCTTCTTTGTCGCCATTTTGCGCACCATAGCTACCAAACTGCGCATGGTTGCCGCCTTCCAAGCGAAGGTATTGGGTCGAAGCGGGCAAATATTTTTTATTTTCATCAATTTTTTCTGGCGTTGCCAAACCATCCAAACTGCCAAAAACCGAGAGAACTTTCAATCCCGTGCGCTTGGACAAATCATTGGAAACATCAGGATACGACGCATAGACAACCAAGCCGCGAAACAGCGTAGAATCTTGATGCACAAGCCGCGCTGCCATTGCGCCGCCGAGCGAATGTCCGCCAATCGCCCATATGGAAATGTTCTTGTTTTTCTCTAAAACAATTTTCCCTTTGTCTGGAGCGAGAACTGCCAAGCCAAGCGGCTGCGGAACGATTGCAACATAAAATCCAGCCGCCGCAATATCGCGGCATAAGGGCGCGTAAGCGCGTTCATCCACAAAGCCGCCTGGATAAAACACAAAGCCTGTTTTCGGCATCATATTTTTCGGCGAAAGGGCGATAAAATCAGCGTTTGTCGTGATTTCTACGAGGTTGTCTGATTTTAATGCCGTCAGCGCAGGTTCGCTCGGCGCACGACACGCGCTGAGGAACAACGCTATTCCGCAAAGAAGCAGTAAGCTGGAGAGCGCGTGAAATCTTGTTTTTAGGAAAAGCATGATTGTTTGTATGGAGCGTGGTGGTGGTAAACCAGAAACAGAGTGAGAGCCTCGCAGACGGCTTTGCGTCAAGAAGCGAAACCCTCACACAATCGTCAGTATTGAAGCGGCTTCAACGCTTCATCCTTCATATTTCAGACTTCATCCTTTCCGCTAGGCGTAGCGCAAGACATCGTGCCGCGAAACTACGCCGATAATGCGCCCAAAATCGCCCACAAGCAGCGCGGGGTCTTTGCGGAGCTTGTCGATTGCCTCGCGCACATCGCTTTGTGCATCCAAAACGGGCATGGTGGATTCCATCAAGCCGTCGAGCGTGGAATCAAGCGCGTTGCGGTCTTCCAGCACTTTCGCCATGAGGCGGTTTTCGCGGACGCTGCCGACGGGTTTGCCAGCGTCGTCCAGCACGGGAAGCGCGGAGAGTTCGTATTTGTTCATAAGGTCGAGAACTTCTTTCACCGAAGCCGTTGGTTTCGCCGAAACGAGTGGTGGCAAGGTTTTCGAGGAATGTTTTTCTTCCAAGAGCATTTTGAGCGTCATTCTATCAACGTCGAGCAGCTTGTTTTGCTTCAGCCATTCGTCGGAATGGTGCTTGGTCAAGTATCGCTCGCCTGTATCGCAGATGATTGCTACAACGACGGCATCTTTTGGCAAAAGTTTCGCCACGCGCAAGGCTGCAACAACGTTCATGCCCGACGAACCGCCGCAGAAAATGCCTTCTTCGCGCACCAAACGCCGCGCCATTGTGAAAGATTCTTTATCAGGAATGTTCAAAATTTCGTCAATAAGTGGCAAGTTCAGATTGCCTGGAATGCGCTCCTGTCCTACGCCCTCGACCAAGTACGGCAGCGATTCCACCAAACGCCCGGTATCTTTGAAGGATTTGATAGACGAGCCAAGCGGGTCTGCGCCGATGATTTTGATATTTGGATTTTTTTCTTTCAAAAAACGCGCCGTGCCAGTAATCGTGCCGCCTGTACCCATGCCAGCGATGAAGTGCGTTACTTCGCCGTCGGTGTCGCGCCAGATTTCTGGACCAGTCGAACGGTAGTGTACATCGGGGTTTGCGGGATTATCGTATTGATTAAGCATAATCGCACCCGGAATCTCACTTGCAAGGCGTTTTGCAGTATTGAAGTAGTATTCTGGTGAACTTTGCTTTGCGGCGGACGGAACAATCATCACATCTGCGCCGAGCGCACGAAGGTAGCGTACACGCTCGACGGAGGCTTTTTCGGTCATCACAAAAAGGCAGTTGTAGCCGCGCAGACGTGCCGCGAGCGCAAGACCAATTCCCGTATTGCCGCTTGTCGGCTCGACAATCAAGCCGCCTGGCTGCAAGCGTCCTTCTTTTTCCGCCGCTTCAATCATGGCAATTCCGATGCGGTCTTTCACCGAACCGCCCGGATTACGGCTTTCCATTTTCGCAAGAACCGTTGCCTGAATGCCCTCCGTAACTTTGTTCAAGCGTACAAGGGGCGTATTTCCTATCATTTCCATCACCGAATTGTAGTACTGCATTTCGCGCCTTTCAAAATAATATGTAATTCAAAAAAACTGAACACACGAGCCACTTCTGCGTTGTTTTCATGCTGAAGTTTGTAAAGACTACTAATGTACGGAAATATTTGAAATAATTGACAACCAAGTCCCTTTTCTTCGATTCTTAAAACCGTACACTGTATTGCACTGCGACAAGATGCAGATTTTGTGTGGAACGGAAGGTTGCTCCTTCGTAAATCTGATTGACCGAATACTGTTGATTGACGCGGTAGAGCGCATCCAAGCGTCCGTTGATGCCAAGATAATAGCCAATTCCCACAGCACCCGTCAGCAGAGGACTGACTTCGGCTGTGCCTTCGATATAGGGCGTGGAAGCGTAATTAAAGCTCCCGCGAGCCAGAAATGGTGTTCCTGCAAATTCGTACTCCGCGCCAATCCCGAAGCGTACTTGCACGTTCAGCAAATTGCGAATGGCAACGTTTACTGCGTTAGCGTCTATTTGTGCGCCGGGCAGCGTTAATCCCTGAAAATTGAGTCCCTGAAAATTCATGTACTCCGCACTGCCACTGATGGTAAGACCGTCTATGTGGGTCGAAGCAGCGAGATTAAACACAAACGGCGTAGAGAAAAGATAGGTGATTGTTGGCGAGTCGGGAGGATTAAAGGCAATGGAATCGGTGATGGGGTCGAATCGCGCAATAGCATTACGGCTGAAGTTTTCATTGACACGTGTTTGCAAAGGCAGTGTGCAGCTCGCACCAATTCTTGTTCTTTCGCCAATGCGCCCTTGTGCGCCAATGACAAATTTTAGCCCACTGACGCTCTGCGTGAGCAGTTCAGCGTAGGACATTCGGAAAAAATCCACCGTACTGAAATTGATTCTATCCAAGCGATTATAGCGATTTTGCAGGTCAATTTCCTGAATACGCCGAAACGAACGAAACTGACCAAATGTGCCGATAAGCGAGACACCAAGAGCGATTTGCGGGGTAACATCAATGCCAAATCCTGCGGCAATCGTATGTATTTCGCCACTTTCGCGCAGCCCCATATTTTGCTGAAGATTATTGCGTAGGGGCGTAACAAAGCGGCGATTGACGGTATCGGCAAGTTTTAATCGCCACGCAAAATTATTGGTGAGATTATTGGTGCGTTGCCCATCAACCCACGAGGAAATCAGCGTAGATTCAGTATTAAAGCCAGAAAGGGAGTCGAAGCGGGTAAAATCGCTCTCGCGGGCATAGCTGAAGGAAAAGCTGTAATTGCCGCTCTCGCCCACACGCACAGGCAACACAAGGCTCAGATGCGACGGCGCAATGGTATTGCTATTGCGAACAAAGGTATTGCCTAAGTATGTCGAGGTGTTATTGTTGAACAGCCCTTGCAGTCCTGCGCTAAACTCTGCCGCAGGAAGAAGGGTCAGCCCCGCAGGATTGGTAAATGCGGCGGCGGCATCATCGGCGATACCATTGTAGGCAAGCCCCAGTGCGCCTTGTCGGACGCTGTGCAAATTATTGGGAAGCGTGTAGCGCAGCGCATCCTCGACGTATTGGGCTTGCCCGAAGCTCTCGCGCACCGTGCAGCAGAGAAGCAGCAAGAGCGCATAAATACAAGTGTTGTGCGATATTCGGTAATTTTTTTTTGCGGGGTGTATTTTGCTGTGTGCCATGATAATATCGCTCACAATTCGTTGAAAAATTCGTTGAAAAATTCGTTGAAAAAGTTGTAGAAACATTCTGGTAAAATTATACTGATACTTATACTGATACAACACGACCAGAAGCTGCCTCCAATGGGCATAAAAAAAGGCAGGAGCAATGCACATCGCATTGCTTTCTGCCTTGTTGAATGGAAAAGCACATTGAAAGAAAGAACGGAACGGAAGGGCTGATGAGGTCTGAGGTTTGAAATGTCAGAACCAATCTACGCCTATCATTTTCCACCACCACCATAGCCGCCGCCAGACTTTCCACCGCCACCACCAGAGCTTCCGCCGTAGCTACCGCCGCCACCAGAACTTCCACCGTAGCTACCGCCGCCGCCACCGTAGCTGCCACCAGAGCTTCCGCCGTAGCCGCCAGAAGAGCGTCCACCGTAGCTGCCAGAGCTATAGCCCGATGAAGAGCTGGAGCCACTATAGCCCGATGAAGAGCTGGAACTGTTGTAGCCGCCAGAAGAATAGCTACCATATCCGCCAGAAGAGCGTCCCGACCCGTAACCGTAGAAGCGAGCGTTATAGTCGTTTGCGCCTGCTCCAGTAGAATACGTGCTGGTGTTATATTGCGATGCTTTGTTGTTGAGCGAACTCGCCGCACTGCTGTAGGTTGTAACATCCGAGCCGCGTGAGCGTCCGCCACCGTAGCCGCCGCCGTCGTAGCTGCCCATGTATGGTGCGCTGTTTGGCGTAGCGGTGTTGGAATACGCTCGCTGCGAGGCTTGTGCGCGAAGCTCAGGATTGGTGAAATTATCTATCGGCGCACCGCCAGCAGAGCCGCCGCCTATCGCATTGGGATTCATGGGATTATTGGAATTATTCACGACGTTGATAACGTTTGTGAAATTATTGCTGCTCCACCAGCCAATAGGGCGATAAAAGCCAAAGGGCGTAAAACCACCAAAGTATGGGTTAAAATTATACCAAGGGCAAGAGTAATACATAAACGATGAACCAAAGCCACCGCCCCAGAAGGGATCGTAGCCCCAAGGCTGTCCCCATCCTATACCGCCGCCAAATGCCCAATCATTCCAAACGCGAAAGCGCAAACTTGGACGCGCAAACACACTCCAGCTGTCGTACCAGGGCGTAATAATTGGAACAAAAGCAACAGCACTCACAACATTGCTCCGCATGGGGTTTGTCCAGCCTGTTGAGCCTTGAAAGTTGCCTTGTGTGTTGCCAGCTTGCTCATCGGCAAGCGGGGTCGGTGGCACAGGAAGCGTATTGCGATAGCCAAAATACTCTGCGCGAGTAGTGAAAACAGTTGCACAGCTTTGCAGCAAAAACGAAGGCGCGATAATGCTTGCACTCACGCACAAGACAAGCAACCTGCGCACAAGCCAGACCGATACACGATGCGTTTTCATAATAAACTCCATTTGAAACAGAAAAATAAAGCGAAAAGAATACAGTTCATTTTTTGATAATTCATTTTCTTGATAGACGCATGATTGCTTGCATTGTTGTTACTGACTCTTGCTGCTGATATTTGCTGCTTGTATCATGCGCTCTCTATCAAAGAAGAGCAGGAGAGACAAAAAAAGTTACATCGCTTGAATAAAAAAATTATAGCACATTTCGGTAGGAAGCAAAAGCTCGCTGAAATATACAAACTCCCTACATTTTCCTTTGTTCTTTTGTTTTTCCGCGTAACTTTGCTGCGCTTTCATCGTTTTGTGAAAAAGAGAGGTGGATGCTCATTATGAAGATGTATCTATGAGCATATATCATGGTTTGCACCAACTCTCGCTCACTATTGTTTGAACATTTTTCCTTGTTACCATTATGGATACGCCTCATAATCCTTCTTCTCACGACCCAAACGCACCCCAATACCCGCGCTATCCGCGCTACGACGACCGCTATTATGATGAAAAATATGGTCGCCGAAAGAAATCGCGCTGGTGGATTCCACTCTTAGTTTTTTTAATCATTATTTTTGGCTTTTTTGCTTTGCTCGTCGGTGGCATTATTGCGATTACAGGGGCGATGGAAAAAAAATCAGCAGTGGTGAAGAATCACAGCGTCTTGCATTTGCGCGTAAGCGGTGGCATTCAAGAGCGCTCGCAGGAAGATTTTTTCAGCTTTTTGGACGACCGCGACCGCCCACCCGCACTTTTTGACGTGCTGCAAGGTATTCGCAAAGCGAAGTTTGATGAAAATATTGATGGTATTTTCATTGAAGGCGGCTTGCGTGCTGGAGGCGCGAAACTCGCAGAAATACGCGCTGCGCTGGAGGATTTTAAGCAATCAGGTAAGTTTATTTACGCATACATAGATATTGGCTCGGAACGTGATTACTACATTGCTTCGGTGGCAGATTCCGTTTTTATGCCAACCGAAGGCGTGATGGAAATGAATGGATTCAGCATCGTTTCGCCCTTCTACAAAGGTACGCTGGATAAAATCGGCGTGAATTTTCACATTGAACAGTTTGAAGAATATAAATCTTTCGCAGAATCATACTCACGCACGAGTTTTAGTGAACCCGCAAAACAAGAACTCCGCGAACTTCTGAATGCTCGGTTCGATGACTTTGTACGTGTTGTGTCTGCATCGCGGAATATGAGTCCCGAAGCGGTGCGTTCGGTCTTGCTGCGTGGCGTGTACACGGCAGATTCGTTGGTTGCGCTAGGCTTTGTGGATAATATTCGCTCGAAAGGAGCGATGCGCGAGCAGATTTTGGCGCGGGTAAATCACGGGGAATCCGCTCAAGGCGGTGCCGACCAAGCAAGCAATGGTGAGGCTTCCAAGCAAGGTGATTCCGCTACTACGCAGACCGAACAACGAAAAAAATCTGTTGCCGAAAAAGTGCGAGAGAAAGTTGCGGCAAAAGTCGCGGCAAAGCAAGCGGAATCGGATGCCGAAAATACTACCACAGAAAATGAAGAAGAGAATGATGATACTAACGACGGTGGCGACAAAAAATTACCACATAAACCTTTGAAAAATATACGCTTAGTGAATATTGCTCGCTATGTAAACAGCGATTCGTTCAGCAATGCTGACGACGGCAAGCCCACAGCAAGCGACAAAGCGATTGCGCTTATTTCTGCTTCGGGGACAATCGTTTCTTCTGGCGATGAAGACGACCAGTTGGTAGCGAGTGCCTTTGTGCGCGAGCTGAAAAAAGCCCGCGAGAGCAAAAAAATCAAAGCAATAATTTTGCGGATTGATAGCCCGGGCGGTTCGGCATTTGCATCGGATGAAATGTGGGAAGAAATTCGCAAGACCTCGAAAATAAAGCCTGTGTATGCTTCTCTGAGCGATGTTGCTGCTTCGGGCGGGTATTACATGGCAATGGCGTGTGATACGATTATTGCCCATCCGAATACCATTACAGGCTCGATTGGCGTGATTCTCATGCTGCCAGATGTTAGCGCAATGCTTGATAAAATCGGCGTTTCGATGGATACCGTCGCCACGAGTTCTTCAGCCATTGGCTACGACCCTTCCTTGCCGCTCAATGCAAGCGATAAAGCGCGTATTCACCTCGAATCGGAGAAAGTCTATCGCCGATTTGTGGCGCGAGTAGCCGAAAGCCGCAAGCGTCCCTACGAGGAAATACGCGGTGTTGCGAAGGGGCGTGTGTGGATGGGACAACGCGCCAGCGAAGTAGGATTGGTTGATACTTTAGGCGGCTTACAGATGGCAATCGCTATTGCGAAGAGACGTTTGGGCGTGGACGAAGGAACAAAAGTAGAAATTCGTCGCTATCCGTCGGATGAGACAAACCGCGTAGAACGCTTAGTGAAAAAATATTTTGCTGATGACGAGGACGATAACGCAGAAACAAATGCAGAAACAGAAACTTCCTTCAACATCTTGAATGCCGTGCAAAAGCGCGTGGATACAAAGATGTTAGAGAAAAATGCTCTTTGGCGTGTCCTGCCAGAAAGCGTTCGTGCGCATATTTCATACCTGCTTGAACTCAGCACCATTGCTGAAAAAGAGCGCACATTGCTTGCGCTTCCATATGTGCCAAAAATTGAGTAAGTTTGCAATTCGATTGGTATTCTAACGTTTTTTGGTACATTTGTTCAGAATTGTTTACAATTGTTCAAACATTTTTTCATAAAAACTTTCGCAACAATGGTTAATCTCATGTTTGTGCAGGTGGTAGAAAATCTTATCAATCTGTCACGGGAAAAGAAGCTCGTTTGGAAAGAACAAGGCTTGGCGCAGTTTACCTCACTCGAACCTGACCTCATTACCGACCGCTTGTTTTCGTCTCGCTACAAGGAATGGAATTTATTGGTGTATGAAGAGCGAATGCCGCCGTTCATCCCCGACAATAACGAAACCATTGTGCGGATGCAGTTTCTGGATGATTACGGTGCATTCAAGGATGAGTTTCCGCAGGATGTAGGGTTAAAAAAATTGTACGAAGTGATTAAGTATCAGCATCGTCCGGCGGGTTCGGTGGAATTAGACCGTCTTGTGGAGGTCATTGCCGTAGAAACCCGCGCCCGCAAGCTGGAATGGCGCGAGGAAGCAGCAGCCACCTTTGGTCTCGACCCTGATACGCTCACAAGTCCAGTGTATGTAACAGAGTTTAAGGGAAAGCGATTTGTTTTGTTCTATGAACACGCGGGAAATTCTACGCACAAAAACCCGAAAACACAAGCAACGATGTGGATTTTGGACTTACAAAATAAAAAGCTGCGTGATTTCAAAGACATTGTTGGTGTGGATATTTTATTTCGCATTGTGAACGTGAAACAGCCCGATTATTCTGCGCTCGACCAAATGGTTGATACACTTGTTGCTTCGACGATTAAAGATGTCGTGCGGAAAATGGCACTGCAACAAGCGAGCGCGAAGCAGTAGCAGGAATACACAAGCAATCTGGAGTTGTAGTTGAGAGCTTACAAGGCTGTATCTATGAGCAGGTACAGCCTTTTTTAATTTGCATATTCGCTGCTACTTGTAAGGTTTCAAAAAATTGCACTTAAGCAAACGAACTGAAATGGTTTGGTGGTGTAGATGTATAGCTCATTTCCTTCACTTTTCGATATGCAATTTTTACCCGCTTTTAGTATAAACTTCAAATCACACAAACTGCATTGATATTGATTTTCTAAGATTTATGCTACTTACCTCGAACACAAATCGCACACTAAGAAACTTGCAAGGTTATTCTTTGCCGAGCAGTGTTGCTAGGATATCTACTTTTTGGGGAACAGTAGTTTTTTTGATACTCTTTGGTGCGCACCACGGACTATCACAATATCACATCCTTGAAAAGCGACATCACGAGTTGCGTTTACCTTCGGAACGCAATACACTGGAAGATTCTCTGTTGCCAATGTTGCCTCATGTACAGGATACGACGAAAGTGGCAATGCTGAACGCGCTGTCGTGGTCGTATAGAGGAGCAAATTTCTTGCTTGCTATGAAATATGCGCAAGAAGGAGCGCAAATTGCAGCAAACTTGGGCTATACACGTGTACGAGCAGAAAATTGCAATTTTATTGGTATCA
This sequence comes from Candidatus Kapaibacterium sp., assembly GCA_004292595.1. GTDB lineage: Bacteria > Bacteroidota > Ignavibacteria > Kapaibacteriales > UBA4661 > PH2015. The sequence goes on from RDXM01000120.1 coordinate 24,378, forward strand.
TTTACCGCAATGTCGGCGATTATGAAAAAGCAATGGCGTATTTTCAAGAGGCGCGAGCTATTGCCGAAAAACAAAACTATAAGATAGAATTAGGATATGCACTGAATAATATTGGTGATGTTTACAAGTATCTTGGCAATTACAGTCTTGCAAGGGACTATGTGCAGCGTGCACTGAATATTTTTACTGAGTTGAATCATTCTTCTGGCTTGAATTATGGTTATTTTCGCATGGCAGAAATAGCACAACTCGAGAAAAAATTTCTTTCAGCTGTGAGCTTTTTTGAGCTTTCCCGGCGATATGATATTTCCAAAGATAATCCTGCGTGGCGTGCTGGCAATTTTCTCTCAACTGGGCAAGCATATTTAGCAGCAAACGAGTATTCGTCAGCTTTACAGGCTTTTTTTGATGCAGATAACTCTCTCGCGGATTCGTTGTCCTACAATGAAGATATTCTCACGATTTCGTACATTCAAAAAGGCAAAGCATACAGAGGCTTACACAATCTTGATTCTGCGCTGTTTTGTTTGGAAGAAGGCTTGCGCCGCTCCCAAAGCCGACAGATGCAGACAAATATTCGGGAAGCAGCAAAAGAGCTTGCGTACGTGTATAGTGATATAGGAGATTATCGCAAAGTGTCATATTTTCAAGCGATACAAATGACAGCGGCGGATTCGTTATTGCATCAGTCCGAGCAGCAGGAAATTGAGCGACTTGGTGCAAAATATGAATTAGCAAAACAGCAAGCAGACCTCGACTCGCTCCGAACTGTGCAAGACCGCCAACAAACGATAGGTATTGCATTGATACTGGGAATTATATTGCTCATACTTATTGCGTTGCTTCTCTTGCGAAATATTCGCTCTGAACGTCTTGCCAATGCTGAGATTATGCGCCAGCAGAGTATATTAGAACACCAATCGTTGGAAATAGAAATGAATAATACCATGCTTTTAGAGCGAAATTCTTTGCTGTCTATTTTGACCCAAGAAAAAACCGATCTCATGGAGATTGTTTCTCACGACCTAAAGAATCCAATTAGTGCGGTGCGCGGGCTTGCCGAGCTTATTCGATATAATTTCGTCGAGGAGGAAAAAATATCGCAAACGGCGGAGCAAATTATTCAAACGTCGAATAAAATGTTTCAACTTGTTACAAATGTACTTGATTTGAACAGGCTCGAAGAAGGCAGACAACAATTTAATCTCATTGAGTTTGATATTACGTCATTAGTAGAATTTTGTGTTGAGCAGTATCGGCAGCAAGCAGCAGCAAAAAACATTACAATTTATTATCAAAATACGTCTGAAGGTCTCCATGTACTTGCCGATGAGCAAGCGTGTATTCAAATTCTGGATAATCTTCTATCGAATGCTGTAAAATACTCACAGCATGGAACGCAAATGTCTGTGCGCATAGCATCCAGCTTTGTAGTGAATGATAGCAATAGAGAAAAAAACGTACAATATCTCCGCATTGAAGTGCAAAACGAAGGCGAAGGTATTAGCGCACAAGATATGCAAAAACTCTTTGGAAAATTCGCTCGCCTTTCTGCACGACCAACGGGCGGCGAACACAGCACAGGACTGGGACTCAGCATTGTTAAAAAAATGGTCGAAGCAATGAATGGGCGTGTCTGGTGCGAATCAGAGCTTGGCAAAGGCGCGACGTTTATTGTGGAATTGCCTCTCTCTGTGCCAGCATAAAAGTACTACCAGATGGGCAGTTACATTTTTCTTCAATCAGGCATACTCTCATTTCTACACTCTCCGTTGAGAACAAGATGAAAAATACTACTCATCTTCGATATCCTTTCCTCTGGGGTATTTTCCTTATTGTCGCTCCATTACTGCATTCGTGTGGACTATTTTCTAATGCTCTCAATGAAAAGAGTTATGGCGTTTGGAATATCCGTGCTGGAGAGCGTGTTTTTATGCGAGATTCAAACGGTATCACGCGCTCTTTCCGCACAGACAAGGATATTCCCGCATTTTTGTATCGAGCCGACGACACCCTTTTTTATTATTCGTCTGCGTGGGCTTCCTCAAAAAATATCAATAAAGCACCGCTATTTTTTGCGCACAATGAGCCTGAACTCCGCGCAAATGCTGTGGAGTTTGATACCACATATTTTCGTGATTCCCGCTTTGATGTTGATATTATTAGCATTCCTTTTCGGTATCGCTTTCGACAGGGAGTAACGTTGCCTCCTTCATCTATCGCTTCGCCATTTTGTGGGGGAATATATGCTGGGTGGCGCGTGGATGCTGCTTTGCACAGTGTGCGTCTTCTCAAGAATGAAACCTTACGTAATTTCTCCACGAGCGGCTTTGGAATTGGTGTATTCACGGCTCTTGCGCCTGTGTATGTAAGCCCTTGGAATACCGATTATCGTACAATGGTTGAGTACGAAGGCTTAGGTCTAAATTACGGTTTTGCAATAATTTATGCCTATCAAAGTATAACAATTGGGGCGTTGCTTGGTTACGAGTTGCTTTTAGATGAGAATAGTGCGATTTGGGTCTATCACAATAGACCGTGGCTAGGTTTTTCGTTTGGATTGAATCTAAACTAAAGACACAGAACCAAACATTGAGCCTATAGCAATGTAGCATTCGAGTAGCTATTGAATGTTGAATGTTGGTAACTGGTCAGGTCTCAACAATGAAGAGGGGACGCAGATGAAGATGATGGAATGGATGAAGATGATAGTGATAAAAAAAATCAGAGCGTGAATGCAGACCTCATCCGTTGTTGATGTTTTCTGCATTTTCATCATCTTCATCCATTCCATCATCTTCATCTGCGTCCTAAAAAATCATGACCGGACTAGTTACGAATGTTGAATATATCGAAAATCTCATAATCCTAATTCCACTTGAAAACGTGCTATCCACGAGGCTTGCTCGGCAGGGAGTGTGCGAAGAATGTTATAGGTGAGGTCGCCTTGCACCTTGACGCGATGACCATTCAAAAAGCGCGTCAGGCAAAGCGTGTATTGTGTTTGTCCGTTCAAAAATGGCTTCACTTCTGGCACAGGCTCGACCGATGAATACCGCGCCGATACTTCCCAATTCTCCGCAACAAAATATCCTGCTTGCAGATTCAGTCCGTCGCCAGCAAATGCGGCGCGAATACTTGTGCCGTCGCTGCTAAGAGGCTGTGCCATAAAGCGCCGTGCGTACTCGCCATAGAATGAAAATCCAGCGTATTTGAAAATACCATCAATAAAAAAATTATCCATAGAACGCGCCTCAAAGAGCGTCGTGCCGATAGTTCCACCAGAGCGCAGAGCATTGTCATTCCGTGCGGCGGCGGCGGCAATGTAGAATTTCGGAGATTTCTCGAAAGCAAGGTCGCTCACATAATAATCACCATTATTGGAAAAATTCCCAAGAGGAAAAAAAGACAACCGAGCAGCATACAAGAATTTATCGCTGATGCGCGGGGCAGGACTACGCCCCATGCCCGTTGCTACTGCCAAGCGCACACTCAAACGAGGGTGAAGAGAAGGGGTATCGCCGAAAGTATGCGAGTAATACGCATTTATGCCAACATCGCGGTCGAGATTAAAGGTTCTGTTTACAATAGAACGGTCAATAAATTGTTGTTCGCCCGACGAGATGACGCGCTCACGATTGCCCGGAAGTTTGCCCTGCCCAATACCAAAATGCAAATTTGGCTGCACCCGATAGACAATCATCGCATCGCGCAATACGTTAAAAAATCCCGAGTTCTCAAAGTCCGTGTCGCTGCGCGAAAAGCCGAGTTGGAGGAGATAGGTGAGCTGGGGACTAACAACAAAACCATTCATCCGCATACGCACACGGCGAATGGTAAATTGTGCATCTTTTATCGAAAGGTCGCGTGCCGACTGGCTTTCAAGAGAGGCTTGATTTTGCATCCGAAAGCGTAGCGTGAGCATCATTGCGCTATCGCTGGTAAAAAAATTGATGCCGTTGGTCAGGCGAAGATTATCGCTATTTTCGACAACTTCTTCTTGCGCCTTTGCTGAGACAACAAGGATGAGGCTCATCATCAGAAAAGACAACGCGCACCACAGATGATGTACGCTAACAATAGCAATAGTAGCAGCAGTGCGGATATGGATATATTGCTGGAAAACAGTCATTATTGTAGTAAGTTGAAGTTATCAAGCATTATTTTCAACGCAAAAATTTCTTGATTAAACAAGTTCTGTGTTGTAAGTTTTGGGTTAAAATGTTTGTGTCATTCTTTCAATGCGTACACATTATGGGACTACGAGAAAAACGCACCCTCAACGAAATAAAAACTGTCGCGCAGCCCAGATACCAAGCAGAGCTGGATGAAGCAGTTGGATGGCATATTCCCATGAATCTTGACTGGGATTCAATGCCAGAATTGGAAGCTCCAATAGAAGGATTTATCAGAGACCAGTATGAGTACAGCTTTGCTCTTCTCGTAAAAATAATGAAAGCTATTGTTGTGGACGATATTGGCAAAGATGCGCTGCGAAGCCGTGTGCAATCTATTCTTTTTATCAATTACAACAAAACTGGCGCCGACACTGGCGAGAGAAAAACAGAGATTAAGAATGGATGCCTCGAAATTCACTGCGGCTGGGGCAGTTATTCTTCGGAATACTACGATAACTATAATAATGAATTTCAAAAACTAATTGAGGATTTGCTATGAGTAGCAACGAATGGAACTCCACACTGGCGAAAATTCCTGTTCGCTCGGTACGCTCAATTTTAAGCGACCTTGCCGAAGTACGGATGCAATTCAATCAAGGACGAAAAGTAACGTTGCCGATTGTACAAGTACATTTATCAAGCGGCGCAACGTTGGAGGGATACGTGATTGCGTTGGATTCGCACCGCAATCAGGAAACACTTGTCCTGCATTCGCCACGCGGCGAATATCGTCTGCCACATCAAGATTTGATTTATATTGAAGCCCGCTTCATTATCGGTATTACGGTCTTAGACGCACAAAAAGTTGCATCCCAGCTTAGTGGTGGTGCGGTTGTAGAGGTTTCTGCCGAGCAGCAAAGCATCTCCAAACTGGACGTAAAACGCTTTATTTCGCAGTATCTTGAAGACTTTAAGCAGCTTGAAAACATTGAGATTTCTTGCGATGTAGAATGGGAAACGCTTCCAGCAGGCAACAGCACCTATTTGAACTTGAAAGATGAAATCGCAGCATTTTTTGATGCGTTGAGCGAAATCATGCGCTACGACACCGGACGCACCGCTCTTCTGTCGGTCAAGAAGATTATGATTCGTGCTGGAAATGCCCTCGAAGCAAGCAAAAACGACGATACGCTGACGGTGCAAAGTGTGTATCTTGATGCACCGCGCCGCGTGAGCGACCGCATTGCCATTCAAGCAGCGATTGAAAAAGCCTTGTAAAGTGATAAACACCGTAGTTCAAGGCATAAAATTTTCTCTTACGCTAAATAAACTTTTTGCGTAAATTCCGTACTGTTGTGTGTTCAGTAGATTGCGGCATACATTCATTCCGCACTCCAATATGCTCGTTTGCGAAAGTCCTACATCATTCTATACTGAAAAAGGTTTGTTGCTTCAGATGTAGTCCGCCTTCAAGGCGGACTACATCTCAACTCCTTCACGTTTCGATGTGCAGTTTTTACCCATTTTTAGTATGCAATACGCTCTGGCTCAGAGGTCTTTCCATTCATTAAGCAATTCTTCAAATTTTTTCTTCATAATTTTTTAAGGATTTCGGTATGTCCAAGAAAAACGCCCCTGTTGCGGCGAAAAAGTCCGCACAAGTGCCTTCGGCAAAAAATGGCAATGGCAATAGTAATGGCAACGGAAATGGTAGTGCTGCTGCGCCGAAAAATGGTGCGCCCGCTCCGCAAGCCACTGCGAATGCGGCTTCTGGGAAATTTGAAAAAGGCTACACCTTCGATACCACGGGCTTCGACAAAGCAACTGTTGTCGATTGGTATCGCATGATGCACTTGGGGCGCAAGCTCGACGAAAAAGCAGCAAATTACCTGAAGCTCGCAAAAGGCTGGTCGTATCACGCCCCGTGCGCTGGACACGAAGGTATCCAGCTTGCCATTGGTAAAATTTTTCGTCCCGCAAAAGATTATTTTTATCCGTATTACCGCGATTTCCTCTCGTGCATTGCGGCGGGAATTTCGCCCGATGAAATCATTATGAATGGTCTGAGCAAAGCGGCGGACGTGTCGAGCGGCGGCAGAAATATGTCGAACCACTTTGCAAAAATTCCACTTCGCATTCAGAACCGTTCTGCGCTCACGGGCAATCATTCGCAAATGGCAGCAGGAACAGCGCGAGCAATCAAGAAGTATAATGGCGATGAGCTGGTAATTTATTCTGGCGGCGAATCTGCTTGCTCGGAAGGCTATTTCTACGAATCGGTGAATGGTGCGTGCCGCGAGAAGTTGCCTGTTATCTACGTGATTCAAAACAACGGTTTCGGTATTTCTGTGCCAGTGCGCGAACAAAGTGCGAACACACGCATTTCCGATAACTTCAGAGGCTTTGGCAATCTGCTCATTATCAACGTGGACGGACGCGATCCCTTTGCTTCCTATCGCGCACTCCAAGAAGCGCAGAAATACGTGCTTGCTGGCAAAGGTCCCGCAATGGTTCACGCCGAGTGCGACCGCTTGCTTTCGCACTCCAACTCCGATAATCAAGACCTCTACCGCACCAAAGAAGAAATCGCCGAAATGCTCCCACGCGACCCCATTCCGAGAATGCGAGCAACCGTTTTAGAAAAAGGCTTCGCAACCGAAGAGCAGCTCGTGGCAATGGAAGCGCAAAACCGCGAGGACATTTTTGCCGCAGCCGACCGCGTAGAGCCACTTCCCATGCCCGACCCGTCGGAAAACGAGCAATTCCTCATCCCTGAGCCACTCGTCGGCTACAACCACGATGATACCTTCGTTAGCGACCCAAGCGCACCGCAAATCACCTTCCGCGAGGGTGTCAATCACGGGATGCGCACGGAGTTTCGTCGCAATCCGAACACATTCCTTTGGGGACAAGACGTTGCTTCCAAGGAAAAGCAAGGTATTTTCAACGTTCCAAAAGGCTTGATGACCGAATTTGGTAATGAGCGTATTTTCAATGCGCCGATTGCAGAGGACTTCATTGTCGGCACGGCGAATGGTTTCTGTCGCTACCGCGATGATATTCGTGTGGTGGTCGAAGGTGCGGAATTTGCTGATTACTTCTGGCCTGCAATGGAAGCATACATCGAATGTACGCATGAATACTGGCGCACGAAAGGGCAGTATTCGCCGAACATGGTGATTCGCCTTGCAAGCGGCGGCTACATTCAAGGTGGCTTGTATCACTCACAAAACCTCGACGCACTCTTCGCGCACCTTCCGGGCGCACGCGTGGTCTGTCCTGCCTTTGCTGATGATGCCGTTGGCTTGATGCGCCATGCAATTCGTTCTAAAGGACTTACGGTTTTTATCGAACCCAAATTCTTGTATAATTATCGTCCAACATCAACATCCATTCCCGACGATGATTTCATGATTCCCTTTGGCAAAGCAAAGACGCGCCGTGCTGGACGCGATTTGACCATTATTTCCTACGGCAATGCGATTCATCTTTCCTTGCAAGCGGCAGAAACCATATCAAAAGAAGGAATTGATGCGGAAGTGATTGACCTGCGCTCGCTTGCGCCGTGGGACAAGCAAACCGTGTTTGCATCGGTTCGGAAAACAAATCGTGTGCTGGTAGCGCATGAACACTACAAAACAGGCGGTTTTGGCGGCGAAATTTCTTCCAGCATTCAAGAAGAATGTTTTGAATACTTGGACGCACCCGTTGGGCGTGTTGCCTCGAAAGATATTCCCGTCGGCTTTGCGAAGGCACTTGAAATGGACATCTTGCTCTCTGCCGACAAAATTGCAGAAGCTGCACGGAAAGTGATGAAGTATTAGAATGGCAGTTTGACCAATGCAGTATGTATGCACTATGCGGGCAGTCTGAAAATATCAGGCTACCCGTTGTTTTTTTAGTACAGTCTTGGGTGCGTCATTTGTCATTGCGCATTACTTTTCTGGGTCGTGTCCTAAGAGTGTTGCTATGTAGTATTCAAGTCTATTTCTAGGCATGAAAAGAAAAGAAAGCACAAAAAAGTCAGGAAAACGGCGTAGTTTTCTGACATGGCTTGTACAGAAATCATTCTCGTCTGCTGTCCTGACTGCAACAGCGAAAAGATAAAACGCAACGGAAAAAGCAAGATCTACCAACAACGGTACTATTGCCAATGGTGCAAACGCAGTTTCCAACGACACTATCAGAGGAAAGCAGGACACCAGAGGTGCGGAGCATGGTCGTTTCCATGACCATGCGTAAGAGTGGCATCCGTGACATTGAAGAGGTCTTGGATATTCACCGTGATAGCGTCTCATGCCCAGCAATCCGCCGTGCAGCCGATGCCATGCCCAGCACGCCAGCACTCAAAGCCCGCGTGGTACGCACGGCTGAATTGGATGAGTTTTGGTCA
>RDXM01000121.1 GCA_004292595.1 Candidatus Kapaibacterium sp.
CAACAAAGCGCAACATTCCATTTGCATCTTTCACTCTCCATATACTTTTGGCTTCTTTTGTTTACCCATTGACATCTTCTGAATTGGCTTCAGGGGTTTTAACACAAAAGCGAAGAAAACCCAAAAGTGATTCACTTGAAAACAAGAAGCAGCATCTTCCTTCTTCAAATTTAAATACAAAAGCTGCTTTGGGGGGCATCCGATGCACTTGAAGACACTTCTCAGCAGACGTGAGCGAAATGGAAAGATAGAGGAAAAGAAAAACAATTAAAGTTTTGTTAGTAGACGTTTTTGTGTGTAATTTGTCTGAACATTTTGCGAAAGAATGCCGAAACGCCGCGTCAAATCAAGAATCTTGGCAACGGTTTCATCGTTTTGCTTTTTTGCGATGTTGATGTCTTTGTTCAATTTCTGCACTTCCAAGGAAAGCACGACTTCATCCGGCGGCACACGAATTTCCGCCGAGCCTGAAACGGTGATAGTTGATTTTGCTTCAAGGGTTTGTGCGGGAGATTCCATACAAAATGCGAAAAATGGGATGAGGAAAAAGCTGAGAAGGCGCATAAATACTGGTATTGATGAGGAAAAATATTTTGGTGGAAACTTCAAAATATGCATTTTTTTGTTGGTATCGTCACCAACGAAAAAAGCCTCAATGCGACTTAAACACTGAGGCTGGTGATATTGCGATTTTTCGGTTTACAATTTGAAATCCACACCTAAGCGAAAATATCCGAAACCGTAGCCTGCTTCAGCCGTTACAGCCATTTTCTCGGAGAAAAAGTATCGTCCGCCCACGCGAAAATCCCAGAAAAAGCCGCCATAGCCTCTGTCCCACGTGTAACGAGCATCATTCGACGTAACCGAGCCGAAATTCCATCCAAGCCCTACACCTGCGTAGGTATCAAGGTTTTTGACTTTGAACACATCCACGTGGAAGTTTCCCCCGACGGCAAAAATAAGATTCGTGTACGTCCAATAGCCAGAGGAATATCCTGACCAGCCAAACGTACCAGTGATGCCGATTTGCGGCGTGATGCCATATTCCGCATTCACACCCAAGCCCAAGTCTGCACCGCCGATACCGCCTAAGCCGACGCGAGGTCCAATATAAAAATCTTTATTGTGAAATTGCGGATTTGGTCCGAATTGTGCCGAAGCCTGAAAGCTTAAACTCAGCATGAATACTGCTGCCAACGCAAGAAATAGTCTTGTTGTGGAGCTGTTGGGAGAAGTGTATAGTTTGTTCATTGTTGTTAAAAATATAGGTGAATGTGCCTGTACGCTTGATTGTATCTGCCTTTGAAGGCTATTTGAGAAAAACTGCACCTTGCTAGTCGAATACCACGCACGCAAGATGCAGTCGGGGTTACAGGGCTGTTGGGTTGTATTTGTGCGTGGTATATTTTCGCGGGCTTACATAATTTTAATGCAGCCGTCTTTGATTTCCACTTTCGCGCCGTCTTTCACTTCGATTTTACCGCATTTGGTTTCAATCACACACGTATTTCCGCCACCTTGAATCGTTACCGATGATGTGCGGCTATTGCCAAATTCCACTTCTTTATCCATGCCGCCGATAAGGACTTTGAATTTATGTACTTGCGAATCTTTGTTGTAGTATTGGATATAGACGGTTGCTTTTGCTTCGCTTGGAGCAAACAAGAAAGGAGCAATGGCAAGAGAAGCCAATACGAGTGCGTGTTTCAGAGATTTTTTCATAGCTGTAAAAATTGATGTGAAAAGAATGATGATGTGTACAGGTACGAAAATAGGGCAGCGCACGGCACGAAACGGGCTGTGTAAATAAGTGCAGGGATTTTCTTAACAGGTGCGGGAGGAATCGAAAGAAGTGCGCAGGCTTAGGTATTCAGGATTTTCAACAAATCATCTTTTTTGCGTGTGGCAACAGGAACATTTGATAAATCGCTCATTTGCAGGTCGGAGTCGGATTTGCGGAAGAGCTTGATGTGGCGCAGGTTGATGAGGTGTGAATGGTGGACGCGAAAAAAAAGATGCGGCGTGAGAAGTAGTTCGTATTCTTTGAGGGTCTTGGAAACGATAATAGTGGTGCGGTCTTTGAGGTGGAATGTCGTGTACGGACCATCAGCAGAGCAGCGAATAATTTCTGAAATATCCACAAAGTAGATGTTATCGTGGTCGCGGAGGGCAATTTTTTTATCAGCGCGGTGAAGTTGCTGTAAGTTTTCGTTCAAAAGGGCAATTTGTTGGGAAAGAACCGTTTCCAAACTAGCATCCGTGCTTGCTTCCGTAGCTTTGCGGATATTACCCACAGCCCGCTCTAATGCTCGCTTCAAAGCATCTTCATCAACAGGCTTGACGACAAAATCTATCGCGCTAAACTCAAACGCGCTCAGAGCATAGTGATTATGCGCTGTGATAAAAACTAATTGAAACTCAGGTTTTTCAATGCTCCGAATAAGGTCGAATCCTGTTCCGTCCTGCATTTCCACATCAAGCAAGACAATAGCGGGCTTGTGCGCCTGAATCGCTTGCAGCCCAGTCTGTACGCCGCTTGCTTCGTGAATTTCTGCATTGGGGAGAATTTCTGAAACAAAAAGGCGCGTCGTGGCGCGGATTGGTGCTTCGTCGTCAATAATGAGGATGGTCATAAATATCAAAACGTTGTGTTGATGCGGGTTTCGTTGCAACTTACACCAAAATTTGCGAAAATCAAAGTGTACATTTGAAACTGTCTATTCACGTTTTCTTGCACAAAATAGTTCGGCTTACTGCACTTATTGACAAAATCCGCTCACTTATTAAACTCTCCAACTTTCCTGCCACATCTTTTGTATTTTTCTGCTTCAAAAAACGTCCTCTTTCCGCACCAAATCTCTTCAGAAGCCATGCGATTTCCCAACGAAGAATGCTCTTCAGAAACCTTCAAATATGGAACATTCTCCTGCGATGTTGATTTTTTCATCGTTGATGAGATGTTTGGCTTTGATGCGATTGATATTGACATTCCTCATAACCCGCTCCACATCACGGCTCGCTTCTACGATGTTTCCAACGTTCACGCAACGAAGGATGTGCATGATTTGGTCGCACTGGAGAAAAGTTTTGGTACAATAACCGTTGAAATACGCACCGATGATGTTCATTCAATCGGTTTTACAGGCGGTTTTCTGGATGCAAGTATTTTTACAACGCAAGATATGGTGCGGTCTGCGGTGTATTTTGTCCAAGACTATTTGGCGTATTGGATGATACGTGATGGGAAAGATGTATGGCGGCAAAAAGTGCGTGATGCCGGCTTTTACCATCATGTTTGCTTGTTTGAACGTGTCGGTGTTGTGGAATATAACGGCACAAAATGAAGCCCTCTCAAACGCTTACAATCAAGCATTTTCCAAAAATCACCCATGAAATTTACCTACGAAACATTCTCCTGCGATGTCGCTTTTTACGTCATTGATGCGAAATATACCTGGACGGATTGGGGCGCAATAAACGCGATTGATTGGGAAACCTTTGACGGGCATATCGAGCATTTTCCCACGCACAGCCCGCTCTACATCACGGCTCGGTTCTACGACGCTTCCCGCATTTTTCCATTGGAACAACTTCGAGACCACGTTGTGGTGGATAGAGGTTTTGGCACATTGACGCTGATAATGAAAACGGAGGAATCCGGCTCTATGAGCGGTTTTCTGGATGCACGAGTCTTCACAACGCAAGAGATGGTCAAGGCTGCGGCGGAATTTATGCGTGAACATTTGCCGTCCTTTCCGGCGCGAGAGGCTGATATTTCCTATAACATCTCGTTGTTTCGATGTGCGGGTTTTGTTGAATATACTGGTGAATGATTTTCAAACAATTTTCCAAAATCTATGACCACAGAAGAATTTCACAACCTAACCATTTACCACAATGGCAGCACAAAATCACCGCATCCAACAATGGTGGATTACTACGCTTGTTTGCTGGCATTGGTGGAAGTGCATCGTGCAGAAACGCCCAGTTACAAGCTCTTTTTTGAACTCTTTGCGAAAGCCTTCCACACGCCGCTTTCGGAGTTTATGACGGCTGAGGAGCAGGAAAATCATGACCAAAACTACAATACCTACATCGTACCGGACGAGTTTTCAAGCGGTGTTGCTTCAAGTGATGTTGAGCGAGTACTGTGTTTTTTGAAAGCGCAAATTCAATTCGGTAGGGTCGTGGATTATTACGAAAGCGAAGTGTGGTTGGTGGAATTTATCGTGGATAAATGTGGTGATTTTCTTGATGAAGCAAGTAATCAAGCACTGTTTGAGGCGAAGAATATCACGTGGCATTACTTCATTATTCTGTTGGAAGAATTGTTCAATTACCGCATCCACACTCGGCTTCAGTGCAGATACGGTTATTGTGTGCTGAACTGCTTGAAACTGCATCCGCAAATGGAATGGGAGCGCTCAGATATTGGCTTTCTTGCGTGGATTGCTGCTGCATGGCGCATGATTTCAGGCGATAGGAGTTTTTTGGATGACTTTGATGGTGTTTTTTTTAATAGAAATATTTTGTCAGGATTATATCCGTTTCAATCCTACGAATTGGGCTGGCGCAATGACTTTATCGGCTTAGGAACGTCGGGCGAAATTCGCCGTGAAATCTATGACCAATGCTTTCGTGCAATTCAGCGTTCAACATCCGATGACGCACTCGCTATCTTGGAAGGCGCACGAATGCTTGATGTAGCATATCCGTTTGAGGATGGTATCGGCAATGCTGATGGGGTTTTCTACGATGAGTTATTTCATGAGGAATGGACGCAGTTTTCACAGCATCGTGGATATTTTGAAGCATTGCTGAACAAGGTGAAAGTGCTTGATTACGAATGGATTACGCTTGCGCAGGTTCTTTGGCTGTTTTATCGTGATGTAAATCACGAAGCAATGGAGTATTTCTTGGAAACCGCATTAAGCCTAAATCCTTCCACGCCAATTCACTATTTCGACATGAAGTTTTGGCAGCACGATACAAAAAATGAGGAAGAAACCCTCAGACACACGCTGCAAAGCGGTTTGGGAATAACGTGGTTTTATTATGCCGAAATGCAGTATTACCACAAACGCAATAACGATGCGGCATTGCGGTACTACACGATGTTTTGCGAAGCAGAGCCGCAGTATTTGCCGAATAATGATTTTGAACGTGATGCGATGGATTACTTTGTCCACCGCAGTCGCTATCCCGCATCAACACAAGAGGCAAAGGCACAAATAGCGAGAATATATCTGCAAATGGGCGATGTGCAGCGAGCAGAAATTGCTGCTGAAGAAGCAATAGCCTTGCGCCCGAACAATTTCCAAACGCCCTACGAAGTCTTAGCAGACGTAAAAGCGCATCAGGGCTTGCTTTCGGAGCAGATTGCCCTGTTAGAAGCGAAAGCAGCAGCAATGGTAAAAATGCGCCTCCGCAACGTAAGCGTTACAAAAAGAAGGCTTTACGGCTATCCGATTGACGGCTTTGCGGATGATGCCAGAAAAACTACGCGGTCGTTTGTGATGGTCTTTGAGGTGTATTTGAAAATAGCTGACCTTTGTGCCTATTCCGATGTTGCCGCGCTCATGCCGAAAGCCCGCGAAGCCCATCGGAAAGCCATCGCTGAATTTAAGCGCATACAACGGAGCCATAATAGCTGGAAGTTTGGCTTGAAGAATGTGGACATCAGCAGTCTGCATCGGGATTACATCGGAAAACAGCACTTCGATAGCAATGACAACGATTAAACAAGCACATATCTATCACAAGTATCTTCTCAGCAACGATGCAAAGAAGATTTTATCCGCTTTAGACGAGATTGATTCGTTGGAAGAGGCGGACTATGGCTTGTTTGCGTGGTTGTGGGTGCGTTGGGAGTGGTATTATTCCATCACGCAAAGAGACTATCGGCGGCTTATGGAAACGGAATATTTTCAGTGCCACACGCTTGGTTGGCGGCAAATGAAGTACGGATACAAGGCTGCAAGCGGAAAGCAAGCAACAATGGTTTATTCAGCAATAGAGCGTTTATTGGAAGCACATTGCGGAAAAACAGAGACGAGAAAACTTATTGCAGCAGCAATGATATTCAATGATGGGTACTCGGAAATGGTTGACCACGGCAATCATGCTTCGAGCGGCTATGATGTCAATGTTGAGCGCGATTGGAAAGACTTTTTGCCGTACAAACATCACTTTGAAGCACTCTTGGGAACAAGTCCGCTCTTTGATGCGGAGTGGATAACGGCGGCGCAGGTGATTTGGCAGCATTTTCGGTGGTTTAAAAACGACTACGACCGTACATTTTCTGCCGATGCAGCAGGGTATTTTTTGTGCCATGCAGTGCGCTTGAAACCTGCTTTTCCGATTCATTACATGGTGATTTTGTCTCAGCGCGAACGCTACAAACGCGGCGATTGGAATCCATTCCAGGAAGACCAATACGCGACGCTTCAAACCCCGCTTGGAATCACGTTTTTGTACCATGCGCAATATTGCAATTTCCACGAAGCGCGGTACGACGAGGCTTTGGAGTATTATCAGCGATTTCTTGACTGTGAACAAGGGCTTTTGCCAGATAATATCTTTGAAATCAGACCGGAATACGCAATGTACAATATGCTCCAAGCCTCTTCACAGCAGGCTTTGGCGGAAATGGCGGTAATGATGTTGAAGCAAGGAAATATGCGGCAAGCAGAGGTTTTTTGCGAACAAGCAATCGCAATGCGACCGAACTATTTTCAAGCACCGTATCAGGTTTTGGCGCGAATACGCCTTGAACAGGGCTACACGCTTGATGCAGCGCGGCTTTTGGAGAAAAAAGCGGTGATTTTCCGTGATTCTGTAACGCGCACAGCGTGGTGGGGCAGCCACGCTCCATATTTTGAAATCACCTACAACCCTGAATGCAAGCAAAATAGCTTTGTTCGCGGTGATTCGCTAACGCGAATAGAAAGGTACTTTATCCATCAATTTGCACAGCAAGCGGCGATGCTCTTCCTCCAAGCCCAGAATTTATGCGGCGTTCAGCGAATGCTCAAATTTTGTAAATGTATGCCCCAGTATTTTTGCTTCGATTACTCGGAAACGTACACGATGCAAGAGAAACCAACTATGTTCCCTGAATTGGCGATGAAACAAGAATTGGCGGGCATTCTGGAGTGGCAAGCGGAGATTGCTTTTTGGACAAAAGACTATTGGCAAGCCAGATTGCTGCAAATGCAATGGGAAGAAATCGAACCCGAAAACCTACGTGCTGTGGCTTTGAAGCAAGAAATTACGCGGGTTTTGGGCTATTGAAGTTCAAACGCTCTTTTGCTATCGGAAACCTTGTTTTGACCGCAGAGGCGCGGAGTGAAGTCATTTGTAGATAATTTTTTTTACCAAAACAATGCCCAACAGCCCATACAATCAGCTTCCTGAACACATTCAGCGAAAATTTCACATCGTGTACTCGGAATTGGTACACAAAAATCTCACCATCTTCAAAAACACTTCCGAAAAATGGGGTGTGCTGGAGGAGGTGAGAACACTGGGTATTTACTCAAGCTATAAACTTCTGATTGAACCAAACTACCATTCAATGGGCTTTAGCAAGGATGCAAAGATATTTGAAGCCGTTTTGTACGATGATGGTACGTGGAACAAAGACAGGAATATCACGCACTTTTTCGATACCAAAGGCAACCCCGTTGGTCAATCGGAACAAGGAACAAGCGTGAGGATTGATAGGCATCAAAACTACATTGCTGAAAAAGATGGGAAGTTCGGAACGCTGGACAACACCTTGCAAACCTTGATTCCGCCTGCCTTTGAGTGGCTTGTTGCCATCAACGACACATTTTTCAAAGTAAGAAAAAACGGTAAATATGGCATTGTAGATAGCACCAATGCTATCGTTCTGGCTGTTGAATGGCGCGAAATTCTTATCGAAACGGTGAATAATTGCGTCATTCTTCAAGCTGAAAACGGGCAATATTTTGTGTTTAATATGCAAAACAAAACTCGCTCAGAATTGCCGTTTGACAAGGTTTTACGCGCTTCCAGCAATTCCTACAAAGCACCATCGGCGGGAAGTTTTGGGCTGTTCAAAAGCATCACGAACTGTACTCTGAACGATGAGTATGACGGAGACTACTCAAACTACGAAATACTGCGATACAAAGGCGCGTGGGGGATTATTTCGGCAGATGGAAAGGTCGTTATTCCGAATGAATATGCGTTCATTGATTTTTTACAAAACCCGCACTATTTCAAGGTTTGCAAGGGAGAAATCACCATCGGCGATATGCAGGATGAAAGAGGTTTTTTCCGCCCAACGGTTGAAAATCTGAAATGGGGGGTTATTGACAAAAACAACACCGTCGTTGTACCGATAGAATACGACTGGATTCACGAGGTGGAATCAACGCTGTGGGTTGTGTACAAGGGCGGGACGGTGTTTTACGACGAGGATTATCAGGAAGAATATTGGAAAATTCGCGGCGGCAAACTTGGTGTGTACAATGTGAACAAACTCATCACGCCGATTGAATACGACGCTATTCAAACGAGTTGGTTCAAAGTAAAAGACTACATTTTTGTTCAAAAAGGCAACAGTTATTTTGACGTAACATCAAGCAATTACGACGTGTTCACGCTGGGCGGCGAGAAAATAGAGCAGTATAAACCGCATCCGAAAAATCATTTGAACGGTCCATATTGACAGTGAAAAAAGTAGTTCTTCGTTAATACACTTCAACAGCCCTGAAAGCCAGATGGAATCTTGCATAGAAGGCATTTTTTGCGAAACTGCCCTTGCGACGATAATCCCCTGTCTCCTCGATGCAGTAAGGGATTCAAGGTTTTTTAGGCAAAAGGTGCGTTGATTTCTTTAAATGAACAAGGGAGCATGCTCCCTTGTTACCGAACACTGCGAATCACAAGGGGTTGCAACCCCTTGTTTCCAAACGAAAGTCGCTTTTTCGTAAGTTCAAACACAAACAAAACCATTATGAAACCACTGCAATATTTTGAATGCACACCAAGCGCAGAGCCGCATATAGCCGGAACATTTCATCAAATTGATGGCATGAGAAAGGGCGCGTGTCCGGTGGGAGAATTTATCGAAAGATTGTATCCTCAAAATTGGGATACGCTGCCACCTGAGTTTACGTTTGTTCTCAAGCGGAAAGCAAAATGGACGGATTTGATGTCCTGCGCGTACAGTCCGGGGTATGTTGGTATGCTTGTTTCGGAAGCCGCACAGAATCTACTCTCTACGCTACAACTGCCGCCGCATCGGTGGCTTGAAACGAAGGTTGTTTATGCACGAGACCGCCGCAAGTATTTTATCTTGAACTACGGAGACGCGCCTGTTATCAACTATCCCGAATCCTTGTTCCGCGACGAGATTGAAAAAATTTCCCTCACATTTCAGTCCTACAATGAGTGGGTAGAATACGCGAAAGCGCAGGTAGCACCGCCGTTGATTCGCTTTACGCGCCTCGTTCTTGATGCGCCGATAGACCTTTTGAAGAGACCATTTCAAGCAACGCCGATTGTTTCAGAAGGATTGAAGAAGGCAGTGGAGGAGAGCGGTTTGGTTGGATTTGAGTTTGAGCCAGTCAGGATGGAAATCGTAGGAAGCGCATGAAATCTTGCTTGTTGGCTTCACAAGGTGCGTTACATAGTTTTCTCTGCAAGAATTTCACGAAGCCGTGTGAAAGAAATAACGCTGGTTGAATGACTGCCAGAAAAATGCACAACCTTCATTGCAAGCAAGGCACGGTCGCCTGTTACGAGATATTGAGCGCGAGATTCGCGGCAAATATCAAAAAGATAATTGTCTTTTAGGTCGGGAGATAAGGTAAAAAGCGCGTTTGGGTGGAAGAATTGGCAGAAATCTTGGTGCAGGTTGATTGCTTCTTGAATGATTTCTGGTGAGAGTTTTTTCGCAAATTTTTTTCGCTTCAAAACACGCTCCAATTCTTGCGATGCAATGTCCGAAGAGGCAAGTGTGAAGCCGTGTTCGAGTATATCAGCAAGCAGTGAAAAGTTATTTTTCCATGCAAGGCTAATCCAAATATTCGGGTCGAGAACCACTACTTTAGCGATGAATATGCCCATTTGTACGCTCGTTATACATTTCTTGACGCATAATACGGCATTCTTCGACAATCTCTTGCATTGTCGGTCGCGGTCCCTTGATTTTGCTCATTTTCGCGTCAAACGCTTCAGCACGTGCGCGAAGGGCAGCAATATCTTTGGTAGCCTGATTTGATGAGGGTTTTGAGGACATTAGAGATTCTTTCGACATTGTAAGCGAAACCGATTTCATCACAAATATATTCATTCTTTCCATCAAAACCAATGACCACCGAACTCCAACGCCGCATCGCTGAAAACAAGGAAACACGCGATTCATGGTTGAATCTTCAAGGGCTTCATTTGACGGGAAACGAGCCTGAACTCTTGGAATTAGCCGACTGTATTTGGCTTACAGACGCTGATTTTTCCGATAACGACATCACGAATATTGCTTTTGTGATGCCGCTTTTTGCTATGAAAAATATATCTTCCATTGACCTCCGAAACAATCAAATTTCCGACCTTTCGCCTTTAAGCTCTCTTGCTGATAGCAGCAAAGAATGCGAGATTACCTTGTGGCTTGATGGGAATGTGATTGAAGATGTTGCGCCCCTCCAAGGCGTAAAACTTCTCGATAGCCTCTATTTAGACAACAATCGTATCAAGGATTTATCACCGCTCAAGGACGAAGAATATGGCACGTTCAGCGTGGAAAATAATCTGATTGATAGCATTAGTGTTGAAGTTCCGAAAGTGATGGACCACTTTCGTTTCAAGGGAAATCCTGTGCTTGAGCGGATGTTACATTTGCTCCAGGTTAATCGCTATGACGATCATAGCTGGTTCGGAATACGGCTTCAAACCGAGGATCAAATCCCCGATGATATTTTTCCCTACAATGAAATGAATGCTTGCTTGGACATTCTCGCGCAAGGTGATGGATATGCTGCAGCCAATACGAAGGAAAAGCGTTTACAAAGCCGCATCATGAAAAATAAGCAAAAGCGCAATCCGGAACTTGACCTTTCCAGACTGGAACTTACTGGAAACGAGCCAGAACTCTTGGAATTAAGCGAGTGTACGTGGTTGAAAGAGTTCGACTTCGGGCATAATCGCATTACTAATTTTGCCTTTGCGTTGCCACTTTTTGCACTGGAAAATATTTCATGGATGCGGTTCAATAACAACAGGATTTCTGACCTTTCGCCCTTTGCATCCTTAGCTGACAGCCGCAAAAAATATCCACTCACCCTTTCGCTTCAATGGAACCAGATTGAAGATGTATCGCCTCTGAAAGGCGTAAAAGTTGAGAGCCTGATGTTGGGGTATAATCGCATCAAGGATATATCAGCACTCAAGGATGAAGAATATGGCTGGTTCAGTGTGGATAATAATCTGATTGAAGATATAACGTTGGATGTTCCTAAAGCTAATCTTGCGTTTAGATTGAGGGATAATCCTGTGCTAACGAAGATGAAAAAATTGTTGAATCGCAAGGTGAAATTGGAATTTGTGATTCGAGAAAAAGACTCTATGCAGCGCTCTGAGATGTATCCTTACGACGATGTGAAGAAATGTTTGGAAATCCTGAAAGAACGAGGCGAACTATGAACAATTCTGAAAGAACCCGCAACACCGCACTATTTCTCCTTTTTCTCGCCACATTTTTTATGAATACTCCAGAACCCGCATCATCACAGACGTTGAGATTCTTACGTGAGCATCAGCGTTATTTCGCCCTTGCCGAAGAATTGCAAAAAGTGTATGCGGAAAAGAAGTTGCTGAAGTTCATTGCATTTTCGCCCGCATCAGTGTTTATCGAACTTCATCTGCCGTTTGAAGCACTCGCGGCAAACAATTTGTTTGTGAAAATTCATATCAACAAAACCGACAAAAAAGCCGATGTTTTTGCGTTTGATAAAAAGCGCGAAGCTGAAATAAAGACGCAATTTGAGGGCATAGATTCCACCATGAGCGGTGTAGGGTATTCCGACTGGTTTCGGCGAATTGAGCATGAATCGGTTGTGAACGCGCTTGCAAAAGCAGACAATATAGCCAAACTCGGCGCAAATTGTGCGCCCGGCGACAATTACGAGCTTGGGTATTACGGCAAAATTCAGGTGAGCGAAGGGCTGATTTTTGTTCGCCAAGAAAACCACTACAACGCGAAATCACTGAAAGGAACGGAGTTTTCGATGCGAGATTTTTCGGTAGAAATCGAACTCCCACACGCACCGAAACAGCGCGGGCTGCGTGTACATCTGCCCTCCACAATCTTGCACAAAAATATGCGGATATATTTTCTGGATTCATCTTCCGAGCGGTACAAAGAGTGTGGAGACCGCATGAATGCTGCAATTCAAAACCTTGTTGGAAGAAAGTGAATGAACAATATTCCAAATATCATTGAAGCAAAACGATGTTTGTGGTGCGAAGAAGAGCCTTCAAGCATTGCTCTTGAAACACGTCCGCGTATCAATGAACGGTATTGGGTTTCTGTTTCAAATGCCATAAACCTGAGTGTTGGTGAGGCTTCGTGGCTCTTGTACGAAACCGCGTCGGTGCATTACAACGATTATTCTGAAGCGAGTGAATTTGACCAAACCTGCTTCTGTCTTGTGAGCGTTATTGCGCGATTGCAGGAGGGAAGCGATGGGACACCCTACCGCGTTCAGGTGCGGGAATTGGTCTCCTTGCGCGAGGTAATGAACCGCTCAAAGGACGAAGAGTTTCCCACGTGGAAAGGCTTCATTACGCGCTTTTTCACCCAAAAAGATGACGCACTGACGCGCAATATCGAAACTACAACATTGACGAACTACGGCGCGTACACGCTGCTTTCGGTGTCGTTGCAAAGCGATTGCGGTTTGGATTGTGTGATGATGCAGCACGAAGCGAGATTATATGCGTGTTTGGTGGCAGAATGGGGTTTTAGGAATGATGAGGTTCTTGGTGGACGGTTTCGTTTGCCGGAGTATGGAAATTCCAAAAAAATGAGCAATGAAAATGCCTCACAAGGCGCACAATATCTATGATCCTTGAACCTTTTTTCTGAAACTATGAACACCGCCATTACCAAACTCCTCGAAGAAAACAAACAACAGCAATCCGCAGAACTCAATCTGACAAGGCTCGGTACCGAAGACTGTTTCCCAGACGGCACAGAACCTGAGTTTGCCGACCTCGTACGTTTTACGTGGGTTACAACACTCAAAATGCAGTATTACAAACAGCGATTCACCGTGATTCCGCCCTTGCCGCCAAACCTTACGAGGCTGGAAATTGGCAACGGCTCTATCAGTGATTTGTCTCCAATAGCGCACCAAACCTCGCTGGAACATCTCAAACTTGGGCATATCCCCGTTTCGGATATTTCCGTTCTTGCGACCTTGCCAAACCTCAAAAAACTGTATTTGAACGAAATCCCCATTCGTGATGTGAACAGTCTTGCAGGGCTTTCACGCTTGGAAATGTTTTCTTATTCTGGCAAGGAATTATGCGACATTCAGGCACTTGGAAATCTACCACAACTGAAAAACCTTGAAATTTGGGGCGACTATCAAACCCTGAACATCGCTCCCTTAGCGGCTTGCAGTGCTTTAGAAGAAATAAAACTTTTCAATGTAACGCTGGAACACCCAGAAACACTAGCGTTGCTGACAAATGTGCGCGACCTGCGGCTTTGGGAAAACGGATTGAAGGGAAATATAGATTTTACGCGCTCTTTACTGGCGTGTGAAGAATTGGAAATTGATTTTAACGGCATCAGCGACCTTACACCACTTCAGGGTTTGTCGGCATTATTGCGATTCAGTTGCAGGCGAAACGAGATTGAAGATATTACGCCACTTGCTCATTTAACAAGCCTTGCAGACCTTGATTTGTCGGGAAATCGAATAAAAGATATTTCGCCTATCAAGCATTTATCGAACCTTACAGACCTTGGTGTTGCGCATAATTCCATTTCGGATATTTCTGTTTTGGCTGAGATGCCGCACACATTCGATGATATGTTTTCATGTGTGAGTATGTCATACAATCAGATTCAGGATTTCTCGCCGCTTCCCGGATGGTGCTACGCCCTGTACATTGAGGGTAATCCAGGGGTTCAGGCAATGGAAGCGATATTGGGGCGGAGCATTGAATTTGACGATAACAATGATAATTCCTTGCGGCACGAGGATTTTTGGGATTTCAAAAAAGCGGTAAATGCAAGTCGCTCTGGGAGTTTTTGAAGGAAATGCGCACTTGTTAATCCAACACCCGCACTTGTTAAAAGCCGCAGAAATACACGTCCGAAAGAGGTATTTTAGGGCAATTCCAACAAAGCACTATCAATGCACTTCATAATGAAAACAATTCCACGCAAATACCCGATTGACCCGAATAATATCACCATCAATTATCATTTGGGAGAGTTCGATGGATGGCTCGACCTCTGTGTTAAAGCCTTGCATCTGCATCCTACAAACATTATCGGAACGTTAGCCCGTGAGGCGCATAATCACGCCTTTTACGCATTAGAGAGCAAATTACCCAATGCGGAAAAATTATCGCGTGTTCGCCTTTGCCACTCGTTTGTACTGGCAAATTTCCTTGTCGGTGCAGGAAAAGACGGCGCGAAAATGACTATCAAGAACACGGAAATCAATCTTTTATCCGAAAGAAAGCGCGATTTCATGGGCTTTGAGGACTGGAAAACCGCCTACGATGTGTGTATGGTTGTGCGGGATATGGCAGGCTTGAAGTTTCTCTCAACCATTGACGAAGAAGTTATGCGGCAAGCGAATCAGAAACTTACGGAGTACGAAGTAGCGCATTTTCGCTTGTTGTCGCACTTTTTTACGGGTGGCGAAAATACAGGAAAACTGCTCATTGATGCCGTTGAAAAGGGCATGAAACCTCAAGAAAACTCAACGCGGACGAAGTTTGTGGATTTGATTCGTGTTTCGGAGTTGTTCTTGCTGCAATGTATCGTCGAGGAGGATGAAGAAAAGTTCAACATCCGCCTTGTGGAAGCCTTGAAAAATCATAAAAAATACTGGGAAACCAAGTCAATGCGGCATTCTACGAATGGATATTTTTCGTTTGGTTTGATGGCACTGTGCGTTATGGCGGTTGATGCGAAAAAATTTGCTATCAACGTTGAATCGCCGTATATCCCGCGTTGGCTGATTTTTCGGGAATATGAATAATCGCAATTTTCATCAACAAATTTTTACAACACTTTTCATTTTTTTGATATGACACCAAAAGTAAAAAAACTC
The DNA here is from genome assembly GCA_004292595.1 of Candidatus Kapaibacterium sp. Classification (GTDB taxonomy): domain Bacteria; phylum Bacteroidota; class Ignavibacteria; order Kapaibacteriales; family UBA4661; genus PH2015. Next base: position 15,330 of record RDXM01000121.1, read on the forward strand.
GCCATCATGGTCTATGGCGCATTGGCACTGCTTATTGTGATATTCGCCGTTGGCGCGTATTGGAGCGGCAAGCAGAATGCAGAACTCATTGATACCGGCATTCACACAACCGCGACCGTTACGGATATGAGCAGCTCGAAAGCATCCAAAAGAAGCTCGCCAGTCTATACCATTTCCGTCAATTATTTTTCCGACACAACTCGCAAAGAACCTACGCCCGCAAGCAATTCCGCCCCAAAAGCACAAACGCCCGAAGAACTCAAAGCGCAAGCATTCAAGACCCTCGAAAAGAACAGCGCAAGTATTTCTGCGGGTTTGGGGGATTACCAAAAAGCATCTGTCGCGGTGAGTGTCCATGTTTACCAATCGTTGAACATTGGCGACAAGGTGAAAATTGTCTTCGACCCGAAAGAACCTGAAAGAATCTTGCTTCTGGGCAAAGTTGAATAATCATTTTTGCAAGTACCATGAAAAATAGACGCGCAACAAAAAAGCAAAAACAACACCCTGAAAAGCCTCCCGACCCGCTTACAATCTACTTCCAACCGCAAACCATGCGTGAATGTTTGCAGGAATTAGATAAGCACATTCCCGATGAAATAAAAGCCGAAATGCTTGCGCTTCAAGACCGCAGTGATATGATTGGCTACCATCGTGATATTGGCACGTTTATTCGCTCGCGGTGGGCGTTGTGGCGGGCTTCGCCGTTGTCGCTTGTGATGAATTCTCGCGGCATTTGGTTTGCGGACGATATGTCGCACGAAATTTTGGAACGGTATTTTGATTGGCTTCATGGCAACAATGATTCATGGCAAACCTTTGATGAAATCAGCATGAAAACTCATAACGGCGAGAACATTGAATACATCTTCGACGGCTACAAACTCAGCATCATTGCTGGTTACGCGGAAGGTCATTTGCAATATTTCCAAGAGGAAACAAAGCAGCAACTCGGCGCACTTCTCGCCGAAGTACACCGCCCTGAGCCTGAAGGCATACAAAACCGTGCAAACTTCCGCAACCGAGAAGGGAAGGGTGGGCAGGGCATTGGGTACGGCTGTTGGGCGGTTGATAGCCCAGAAATAACCGACGAACCAGATTACTACGAATGGAAAACACGCTGGGAAGAGGCAAATAAGCGGTCTTTGGAAGGATACGTCTGGGCAATATGGGTAGCGTGGGAACGAAGAGCAGGCTATATGCCGCATGAAACCTTGATGAACATCATTGACATGCAAGAAGCAATTTTTGCAAAACAATATTCGCAAGCAGATTTTCACGAGCAGTGGTGCGCTCTGGTGGACAAAGTAATGCGTGATTTTTCCTCGCTTTCAGGCGCAGAGCGGCTTTGGTACACAGTTGAATCCTTGATTATCGGTGTTTGCAATGGCGGCATTATTTTTCCCTACATCAATTCCGGTGCGGAGCATATTCACGAAACGATTGCCGACCTCATCACGCTTGGTTTTCCCGACATTGCCGACCTTCTCACGCAAGTAAACACGCTCTTTCCGAGTGGCGAACCCTCGCAAGATATTGATGAGCGCAACGACGCTGTTGGCGCGTGGGATGGCGAACACGATGAGTTTCTGGACAAATGCGACACACAGTTTTTTGCGCGGTGCGATGCCTTGGAAGCCGCATTGTTGCTGTATATTCAGCAGTATTTTTCTGAAAAGTAAAGGAGAAGAAACAACTCAAAACTCAGCACTCAAAACTCAACACTTTCCCATGAAAACGTTCCTTCTCTCCTTCTTCCTCAGCATAAACACTGCCTTTGCGTTGCAAATCCATACTGTTGTGAAAAAGCCGCATCTTCTCCGCGAAGTCGCTGCAAGCAAGCAATCATCAGCCTCACAAGCACAATCCTCAACCACAATGAAACGCGATACCACACTCAAACAACTCTGGAACAAGGTAGATTCTTGCATTGAGCAGAGTTTACCCAAATCAGCCTTACCAATTTTGGAGAAAATTTTAGCGGAAACACGGGCTGCAACAAGCGAAAATCTCCCACACACCGCAAAGGCACTGGTCTTGAAGCATTCGCTTTTGGCAGAAACCAGTGAAAATGGTGAAATACTTTTCGCGCAAGAATTGGAAAAAATGCTGAAGCACTTTCAAAACGAAAGCACAGAAAAGCCTGAAAACCTTGTTTTGGCGGCACTTCTGCGCTCTACGTTGGCGGAATATTATGAACTCTACTTTTCGCGGCATGAGTGGGAAATTCAACATCGGCAAATTTTGGTAGCATCGGAGAAATACGATACAGACAGCATCATTGCTGCGCGAAACAAGGATTTTCGCACATGGGATGCACGGCAGTTTATTTCAACCATTCGAGAACTGCATTTTGCTGCGCTGAAGGACAAAAAAATCTTGCAAGAAACACCGCTCGCATCGCTTAAAATCTTGCTTTACGGCTATGATGATGGTAGTGCGAAACTTCGCCCAACGTTGTACGACGTTATTGCATTTAGAGCAATTTCCATGTTGAACAATACGACAACGACCTTACCAAAGCCGGAAAATGAGTTTGAAGTAAGCAGTGATGCGGGCTTTGCGAGGATTGAGGATTTTATCGGTACGAGCATTCCTCATGCAAACCCTGATGATTGGAAATATCAAACTTTGCGTTTGTACCAAGATATTTTGGCATTTCATTCTGCTTCAAAAACCAGCACTGACGCGCTCTTGGACGTAAATCGTGCGCGATTGGCATTTGTCAATTTTTACGCAACGGATGAAAACAAACATGAGGCGTACAAGCAAGCATTGGAGCGGGATGCTAACAAGTACAACACTTCAGAAATTACTGCTGAGTATTGGTGCGATTTGGCGGGAGTTTTTTTCGACAAGGGCGATTATATCAAAGCCCGTGAACACTTGGCGCAAGCATTGGCGTACAAGGATTCCTACGGAAGTAAGCGGGCAAAGGCGTTGGAGGTGAAAATTCTGACAAAAACGCTTTCACTGCAAACGGAAAAAACTGTGCTGCCTGGCGCACCATTCCTTGTGTCAGTGGGTTTTCGGAATGTGGAAAAAGTGCATTTTCGGCTGTACAGCTTGCCCCAGCGCACGACTGAAGTTATTGATGTGGAAGAATACTTTTACAAAGACGAAGCAATGACGCGGCTTTTGGTGCAAAAGCCCGTGTTGGTATGGTCGGAAAATCTACCAACGAAGGATTCAAGCGGTGCTGAGGATTACAAACAGCATTACGTGGATGTGAAAGTGCCTGTGAAGCCAGATATGTTGCCGTTTGGAAGGTATGTAGTGATTGCTTCAGCAAACGAAAATTTTGCCATGAAAACGAATGCTTTTGCATGGGTAAAGCTGACTGCTACACGTCTCGCGCTTGTGAAAGACCGCGAAAGCGCGTATATCACGGATGCGGAAACAGGGCAGCCGATAAAGGGCGTAACGGTGCGGGTTTTAGAGACGCAGTACGATAAATACGGCAAAGTAGCGAGCGAAAAGCTCCTCAGCAAGTATTCAAGCGATGAGCAAGGCTTTTGCCCCATTGCTTGCGGCGTTTCCTCACGGGCATTTATTGAACTTGAATACAAAGGCGATATGCTCCGCGACGGCTCTATTGCTTATCGTGAGACAGAAAAACCAGTGGAAGCGCAAGACATTGTACGGCTTTTCACCGACCGCGCATTTTATCGCCCTGGGCAGACGATATTTTTCAAGGGAATTGCTCTGCGCGTTGATAATTCAAACTCCGCAAAGCCTGATAATTCCACGCTTCGCGGCAAACAATGCACCATCGCTTTCCGTGATGTGAACGACCGCGTGATTACTGAACAAACCTTCACGAGCAACGAGTACGGCTCATTTCACGGTACATTCACGATTCCCGTCGGTATTTTGAATGGCACAATGTGGCTTCGCCATAATGACGACCGCGCAAACCAAGCAAATTTCAGGGTTGAGGAATACAAGCGTCCAAAATTTGAGGCAAAATTACTCAAACCGAAAGAACTTTTTCGCGTTGGTGAAAATGTGAAAGTGCGCGGAGAAGCGCGGAATTATGCGGGTTCTGCATTAGATGGCGCGACGGTGCAGTTCCGCGTTGTGCGCCGCGCAAGGTTTCCGTATTGGCGTTCTTGGTGGGGAAGCACAATGAATAATCATGCGCCACAATCACAGGAAAAAGAAATCGCCAGAGGGCGCATCAATGCTGATGAAAAAGGTGATTTTACGCTTGAGTTTCCCGCGCTGCCCGATAAATCCTTGTCGCCTGAAACGTTGCCCATTTTTACCTACTCCGTTATTGCCGATGTAACCGATATTTCGGGCGAAACGCATACCGCCGAAACCAGTGTTTCTGTGGGCTACGTGGCAATCGACTTAGATGTTTCCGTGCCAGAGCAGAATGAAAAAGCGGAGATATTGACAGGAAATCGTATTACCATTCAAACGTTCAATCTCAATAGCCAACCTCTCTCAACGCAAGGAACAGTGCGGCTTGAGCGGCTTAAACAGCCGAAGCGTATTTTGAAGCCGCGATTTTTACCCATGCCCGACAGATTCCTTTTGAGCGAAAAAGCATTCCGCGAGGCGTTTCCAGCAGATGTGCGCTTGAATGAGGACGACATCGAAGCCTGGAAGGCTGATAAAATCATCGCTCAGACCACCTTTACGACGAATAAGGATGGGTTTTGGGATTTGCCGAAGGAAATAAAAGAGAAAATCACAGCGGGCGCATATCGCATCATTGCTGAGGTTCAGGACATTTCGGGAAGAAAATTAGAAAGCATTGAACACTTCACCGTGCAGGACGCTTCGGAGGCTGTGCCGACTGCTATGATTCAGCAAAGCCTCACCGCGCTCACGCCTCTTTGCAAAGCCGGGGACACCGCATCATTCCTTATTTCCAGTGCTGCTGCGGGTGCTAAAATTTTCTTTCAGGTTTCGTATGGAAATGTGGTAAAAAGCACGGATAATTTTCCCCGCAACCCGCACTGGTTCTCGCTTTCCAAAGAGCAGCATGTTATTTCTGTTCCCATTCCAAAAGATTTTCACGGCATTCTCACGGTGCATACCTTCTCGGTGCGGCATCACCGCTTGTTTACGAGCCAAGTATTTGTAACGGTTCCTTGGACGCACAAGCATCTTCGCGTGGAAACAAGCACCTTCCGCGACAAAACACGCCCCGGAAGCCGCGAAGAATGGACGCTCACGGTGCGTGGCTCTGGCGCGGAAAAGATTAGTGCCGAGCTTGCCGCCACGCTCTACGATGCTTCGCTAGACTCCTTCGACCCGCTTGGTTACTCGTTTCTGAACTGGAAATCCAAGTGGGGCGAGTTTTCGTGGCAAATGAATTATTCCCATCATCGCTTTGTTTCGCAATCCTTCGCGGCTTCGCTGGAGCAGGGGTTTCGAGAATTGTATTGGAATGAACGATATTCCTTCAACACAAGGTTTTATGCGGATATTGACCTTGATTTGCCCGAATTTCCATCGTATCGTTCTCCAGGGCGACTGCGCGGCGGTTCGGGCGGAGAAGGGTCGAAACGCCGCTCTGAGCCTCGCTTGAAGCGTGAGCGAATGCTGGTTACGGAGCGTGGGGAACGTGATTCGGAGCGCGATGAGTTCGGCATTGTGCCTGAGGAAGAGTATCAAATGGATGATGGTATGCAAGAGGCGGACAAGTTTAGCGATGCGGCTCGGAATCAGCAAAGTAAAGGCAAATTCGTTGGTGGAAAAGTCGAAGGGCATTTACCAATCAGTGATGCAATGAATAGCCGTTCTGACGGCATAGATACTGACCTTTCGGGCATAAAAACGAGAACAAATCTGCAAGAAACCGCCTTTTTTATGCCGCAACTTTTGACGAATGAAAAGGGCGAAATCGTGCTGAAATTCACGATGCCCGAATCGCTGACACGCTGGCGAATGCTTGCTTTTGCGCACACGACGGATATGAAAACGGGTTCGCTCGAAATGGAAACCGTCACGCAAAAAGAATTGATGATATTGCCCAATGTGCCACGTTTTCTGCGTGAAGGCGATTCGATTCGGCTGCCGTTCAAAATTAGCAATCTTGCAAGCAAGCAAATACGCGGTGTTGCGGAACTGAAGCTGTTTGACGCTTTAACAATGCAGGAATTATCATTGGGATTTCAACAACAACAATTTTCTGCCGAAGCTGGTCAAAGCAGCGTGGTTACTTGGTCCATGAATGTTCCCGAAGGTTTGCAAGCGGTCGTGTATCGGATAGTTGCGAAAGCCTCAAATGCTGAAGGCGAATTTAGCGACGGCGAAGAAGCACCAATTCCCGTGCTTCCGAACAGAATTCTTGTTACCGAGACGCTTCCACTCTGGGTTCACGGCAATTCTGAGCAAAAATTTGGATGGAAAAAACTCGCTGAAGCCAGCAAATCCGCCACGCTAAGGCATCAACGCTTGACGCTGGAAATATCGAGCAATCCCGCTTGGTACGCCATTCAAGCACTACCGATGCTGATGGAATACGGCAACGAATGTACGGAACAGCTTTGGAACAAGGTCTATGCGAATTTGATTGCGGCGCATATTGTGAACTCAAAGCCCAGAATTAAAGCGGTCTTTGAGTCATGGAAGCAATCGAAAGAAAGCCTGCTTTCGGGATTGGAGAAAAATCAGGAATTGAAATCGCTGCTTCTGCAAGAAACGCCGTGGGTCTTGAATGCGGGCGATGAAACCGAGCGCAAACGGCGTGTAGGCTTGCTTTTCGAGCTGAATACGATGTCGCAAGAGACCGAGAAAAATTTGAAAAAAGTTTTGAAGCGGCAATCGGAAAACGGCGGTTTTACGTGGTTTCCGGGGATGCGTGAAAGCCGCTTCATTACTCAATATCTGATGACGGGATTGTATCGTTTGACGCGCATTATTCCCGTCGTGGATAAAAGGCTCATGAGCAAGGAGACCGCACAACAACTGGGTGAATCAATACAACACGCAGTGAAATTCATGGACAGCCAGGCTTCGGAGGAGTACAAATACGCCAAGCAACGAGACGATTTTTCGCCTAAGAACGACTATTTAAGCCATGAAGCGGTGCAGTTTTTGTACACGCGGAGCTTTGATTGCGAATCCTATACGAAGTTTTTTAGCGAAGAAGCGTTTGAATTTTGGGTGAAGCAGGCTGGGCAACACTGGCAAAATCAGGGTTTGGCGGGACAGTGCATGATTGCAATCGCATTAAAACGTTTTGCTGCAGCAAAAAAACTTTCCGCAAACATGAGTAAACAAGCCGTTCCTGAGAAAATTTTGCAATCGCTCCGAGAACGCGCTTTGCACAATGACGAACTCGGGATGTACTGGAGGCAGGATGCAGGCTGGTTTTGGTGGCAAGCACCGATTGAAACGCACGCGCTTTGCATTGAAAGTTTTCTCGAACTTGACAGTTCCGAAGCGGGTTTGCGGGATGTGGAAGCAATGAAAACCTGGCTTTTGAAACAAAAACAAACCAACGATTGGAAAACCACGAAAGCCACTGCTGATGCGTGTTACGCGCTGCTTTTGCGCGGTGCGGATTGGCTGGAATCTACGAAATTGGTGGACGTGAAATTAGGCAAAATGGCGATTGACCAACGTGTGATTCGAGAGCAAGGCGCAAGCGTTGAAGCGGGTTCGGGGTATTACAAGGTTTCCTTTGGGAAAGGTGAAATTACGCCCGATATGGGCAACGTCGCGCTCGCCAAAACCGATGCAGGCAGCGCGTGGGGAGGCTTGTATTGGCAGTATTTCGAGCGTTTGGATAAGATTACTTCAGCAGCGTCGCCGCTTTCGCTCACCAAAGAACTCTTTCGCCAAAATGCTACCGCGAAAGGGCTGGAATTAGAGCCAATCACGGATAAAACCGTGCTTCGTGTGGGTGATGTTGTGCAGGTGCGCGTGGTGCTTCGCTCCGACCGCGACATGGAATACATTCATCTCCACGATATGCGTGGTGCGGGTTTGGAGCCACTAACGACGCTTTCCGGGTACAAATGGCAATCGGGTTTGGGCTATTACGAAACGATGCGGGATGCGTCGGCGAACTTCTTTATTGGCTGGCTGCCGAGTGGGGTTTGGGTTTTCGAGTATGGGCTTCGCGTTACGCATGAAGGCACGTTCCAAAATGGCATTACGAAGGTGCAGTCTATGTACGCGCCAGAGTTTTCGAGCCATTCGGAGGGAGTGTTGGTGCGGGTTGGGGGGAGGTGAGGAGGGAAGTGTTGAGTTTTAAGTGTTGAGTTTTGAGTTGTTTTCCGAAGAGTTTTTGAGCTATGACATTGGTAAAATTCGATGGGAAAATAACGGTAGAAATTATGCATATTGACGCGGATATTTTTCCCAAAACTGAATATGAAAACCGACACCCTTTTTTACAAACTATTAGAAGCGCAGCCCGCACTATTACTGCGTTTGGCGCACTTGGAGGCGTTGCGCGGCATTCCATATCGCTTCCAGTCAATCGAACTCAAAGAAAAAGCCCAAAGGACTGATGGAATCTTGTTTCCCGATGAAGGTGCGCCGCCGGATGCGCCGGTTATTGTCTGCGAAGTGCAGTTTTGGGCAGACAAGCTCATTTACACGCGCCTTGTGAGCGAAACGGCATTGCTGCATCTGCAAATGCCCGACGTGCAGCGTTTCCAAATGGTTTTGGTGCTGAGTTCACGCGCTCTTGATACCGATGCGGGAACGTGGTCGCTTTTGCGTGAGGGCGGCGCGATAGATGTGGTCTATTTGGATGAAGCCCTGGAAACAAGTAATGATGAGGCTTTGCCGGAAGAGCAATGTGCCTATATGCTCATGCAACTCACTGTAACGCCCGAAAATAGGGAAGTTGATGATGCGCTCATCCCCAAACTTGGCTCTACGATTGCCCGCACAAAAAACATGGCATTGCAAATCATGTTCCGAGATTTATTCGTAAGTTTGTACACAAGTTACAACAAGAAAACACCAGAAAAAAAGAACTTAAAAAAGACAGCATACAAGCGGCTTTCATTCAATGGAAGTCGCTTTTTTATTGCTCTTTCCTACCTTTGATTTGTTACTTTTTGTTGCTTTAATGTTGCTCTTGTTGCTCCAAGCAACAAAATCTTGTTGCTCTTAACGAGCGTGTATTTGCCAGAGATTGAACAGCCTGAATTTGGCTATGGTAACTTACAAGGCACGTCGGACGCGCTGCTATTTGTCTTGAGCGAGAATCCTAAACGGCTTGAGCTATTCATTGCCAGAGAGAAGAAAAGCGTAGAACAGGCAATTTGCAATCTGGCTATTGAGCAAGACAAGGAACTTTTGGCACAAATGGATTTTCTCAGAAAACGAGCAGAACGAATCTAACAACCAGACAGGGCTAAATATCAAATTCGCACAAATAGTAACAATGTGTTTAGTCCTGTCAATTTTTGTCAGTAAATCATGTATGATACCATATCTCTATGGCTTGAAAAAGACCGTGAGCAAACCGCACCACAGCACGAAGGATGTACAGGCGTATTTGTGTGCTTTGGCATTGCAAGATAGTGGGCGAGAGGCTGCTATCATAGAACGGCTTGAGAGCCACAGGAAAGCAGGGAAAATAAACGAGCGGACGTTTTACCGTCTCAAGGCTTCTCTGAGGTCTTACAGGTCAAATAAGAGCCTTACACAGCCAAACGAGCGGCTTGAGGAACTTGATAGGCACGTGAAGCGGGAAGTACAGTATTACCGATGAATGAGTATTTTTATTGGTATATGGTGGTTGTAGAAAATGAATTTTTAGTGTGGAAATTAGACAAATTAGACACACCCTTTAAAGGGGAAATCTTACAAATCTTACACACCCTTTAAGGGGAGTAAATCGGACAAATCGGACACGCTCTTTATAGGGAAAATGGTACAAATGTTACACGCTCTTTAAAGGGTTTTTTTGATTCAATTTCAGTGCATGGATAGAACGGTATATTTGCTATATTTAAGCATACAGATGACAATTTGTTGCTAATTTGTTGCTTGAAAGTTACTGGATAGTCCAATAGCAAGTAAACACGCCGCTTTGAGCAAGATTTTGTAAGTTTGTACACCAGCAAATACAAAAATTTATCACTCGACGAGGTACGCGCCATGATAAACACCGTAGAAATCTTTGACGACATCCACGAAAGCCTTGCTGTACAACAGTATGGAGATGAATTAGTCAATATTGCGAAAACAAAAAGTGCCTTAAAATTGCTGGATATTGGGCTTTCACCTCAGCAAATTTCTGACGCACTGGATGTGCCTTTGCAAACTGTGCTGAACATCCAGCGTGGCAAGCACTGAGGTACGCGCCATGATTAACACGGTAGACAGAATACCCTTCGACAAGTTCAGGGGAAATACCGCATCAATCCTCATACTGAGTCCTGAAATTGTCGAAGGGTCGAAGCATTTTTCTACTATTATCGTTCATGTATCAGGAATTCAACTTCTTTCTCAGTGCTTTGAACGTTTGGTACGGCATCTCATGAATTCTGGGATTGATGAGCCAAGGTGGAATATTTTGCGACGCTTCGGAATGAAAATAATACGTCATTTTGATAGCTCCATTTTCCGGTTCAAGCAAAATATAACCACTTGCTTTTTTCAAGGAATACTCACATTGAACATGAGTATTCGTGCCGTTTATAGATACTTTCATCACGTTATCTTGAAGTTTCTCAAACACCATTTGGTAATTCATACATTCGTTCGAGAAGGGCCAGGGATAATCCGTTTCCATGAAGAAGGATTGCTCATTTTCTGATTGCGCAAGTAGGCGTGTTGATGCGGTAAATGCGAACCATTCGGGGTATTTTTGCACATCTTTTAGTTTTTTGATAATCTCTGCTTCCGTCGTTTTTACCGACATAATGGCTTTGAAAGCATAGTATTCGCTATTGGAAACCTCACTAACAACAACTTTTATTCCGTCTTCGTCTTTTGCCAACTTCCATGTTTGCTGGGCTGTGAGCTTTTCTATGCTCAGGAGCGCGAGAAAAATCAGAATGAATGTTTTCATACAATGTGGTGTTTAGATGATGGCTTTTTTGCTGGTGAATAATTTGTAAAAATAATACGCAAAAAAGGCGCAGAAGATAAAATCACCGACGACGATGATGAGTATTTTTGAGTTCGCAAGCCCCGAAAAATAGAGTTGCAATTCAGCTATGGCAAACGATAATTTTCCGACTCCGCCAATAAGTGCCACGCCTGTATGTTTGACCGGGTTATACGCCACTAACAAATATCCGAAAAAGAACATGAACGTTGTTCCCCACGCGCCTTTGTACACCTCATAAAACAAAGGGTCGTTCAGTGGTCTGTTAAATATTCCTTGAAACGTATATTCGGTATTAAAATACCCAAACCCCGCGCCGATAAGGTTCCATGCGGCTGCTACGATAAACAACCAGGTGAAAAAAGGAAATTCTGTGTTTCGCATTTTGACTCTCGTTTTGAAATTGAACAATATTGATTACCAATACTGCAAAACTACAGCCTGTTCACGAGAATTTCATTTACATAGGTAAAGATTTACTTTTTCCGACTCATTTTGTTTCGGATGCGGCTCAGTTGCGTTGCGCTGATGCCGAGATAGGATGCGATATGATATTGAGGAATAAGCTCTTCGACCCCTTTGAATTCTTCACGAAAAATGACATACCGCTCTTCCGCCTGCAAAATTGCTATTTCAAGTTCGCGCTTCTCTTTTAGCACAAAAAAGTGTTCCGCAATTTTTCGCCGAAGTCTTTCAATTTCAATATTATTTTCAGACAATTTTTCAATGATAGAGAAGGGGATTGTGAGGACAATGCAGTCCGTGAGGTCTTGCTGGGGCAAGTGATTTGGCTGCCCCGTGATGAGCGAAACATACGAACCGATGATGTTTGGAGCAGCAAAGAGGTTTTTGTTGTACTCTTTGCCTTCATTGGTCAAGTAAAATGAGCGCACTATTCCTTGCACAAGTATTCCCACCTCGCGAGACACTTCGCCATCTTGCACAAAAAACTCGTGCTTTTTAAGCACTCTTTCCGTCGTATGCGATAAGAGCAGGGACATGGTTTCTGGGCGCAAATTGCCGATACTCTTGAAAAATGATTCTATGTTGCTAATGTTGCTCATCGTGTCGGGCTTGTTTTTTGGCGAAATTATAGCTCAATAGAGTTCTTTCAATAAATATACGAAAGTTTATCCTACCATTTGCGCTGCATCGCGTCCATTCATGGGGTTTCGCTTGAGTAAATTCCTTCGTGTATTCAAAAGCAAATTCGCCAGCCAAGATCGCTTAAAAACCGCGCTACTGCTTCGATTTCCGCATCTTCAAACGCGCACAGCAGGATAAATCCGCCGCGTGGATGTGCAGAAATAGGCGCGTCAATCGTTAGTTTTGGAAAAGCCTGATTAAGCTGCAACGTAAGGTTTTGTGCGCTTTCTAACTCGTCGCTTGTGCTTTCGTGAATAATGCGGAGATAGCGTTTCTTATTCAATGCTAATTCCAAAACAACTCCTTTCAGAATCAACGATGCGCAGCATGGCAAGCGCGTTTCCTACGCGCACTAGAATTGCTGCTGCTTGCTGTTCATCAAAACCTATTTGTGCGACAATGTGGTGATGCTGTGTTTGGATGATTTCCAGTTCTGTCCTCAGTTTATCCAGTTCTTCGTCAAAGGCGTAAATGTTCGTGGTTTTGAGTGAAGCGAGCATCGTGCAGCCAAGGTTGCGGATAACATCATGCCCCCAGACCGCATACCGCCACGATTCCATGCCGAAAAGATTTGTCCGTGGTGCTGGTAAGCGGTCTTCCAGTGTTTGGGTGTTGATGACGCTGGTTTCTTTGGGAATGATGCTGATAATGAGGGTCATAACTCGCTTCCCGCCAAATATTCCCGCACTTCATTCAAACAATTCCGCCAATATTGACCATTTTCCATCAAATACTCTTTTGCAATCGGAACGTGCGGATTACTCGCAAGCCAGATGCTGGTTAAACTTGGTACATCCCGCACAAAATCGAGGTTTGTGAGGTAATTGCAAATAAAATCCAAATGCTTCAATCGCTCGCAATCGCTACATTCCACCTCCGAAATACCGTTGCCGTGAAACTGACCTTGTTCCAAGCGCGGTAAATTTCGCAAACTGAGGCGTTGAATCTGACCTTTGTGCGCAAAAATAATGCGAAGTAACGGCAAATCAGCAAGTTCTAAATGCTTGATGGAGTTCGATTCTATGCGGAGTTCGGTCAGATTGGGGAATATCTGGTAGGGAAAATACTCCATCGGATTATTCGACAAACTTAGCATTTGAATCTTTGAAACACGGCTCAACGTCAAGTGTGTGAGGGCATTACTGCCTGCATGAAGCACACCAAGCGACGGCAAATCTTCCAAGAATAAACGCGAAAGGGCATTCTGGGAAACATCTAACCAATGAAGTGATGGTAAATCACGGAATGATGCCGACTCCAGACGACCTTTTGTCAATTCCAAATGCTCCAAACGCGGCAAATCCGTTAGCGACAACGTAAGCATTTCTGCGCCTTTGAGCCTGAAGTTGTTGAGCAAGGGAAGATTTTTGAGTGTGAGTTTGCGAATCGGATTCTCCTCGAAATACGCCGTTTGCAAGCGGGGAAGGCGCTTCAAATCTAGCTTCATGAGCGCATTATTGTTGGCGTTTATAACGCGCAAATACGGTACATCCTTCAGAATCAACTCTTCTATCTCATTTTCTTCACATTCTACATCGAGAAGGTTCGGGAAGTCTCTCAAATCCAAGCGTTTGAGCTGATTGCCGTCAAGTTCAAGTCTGACAAGTTTGGGTAGGTTTCTGAGTGTTATTGTTTTCAGATTACTAGAACTCAGGTCGATCCGGACGAGGTTCGGCAAATTCTCAATCGTCGCTGATTCAATGTCTTGATACGAAAGCTCAATATTCTCCAAATGCTGTACATCCTTCACAACAATATGTTTTTCATGTAAGGTATGAGGCTCTGCAACAAGGAGTGTACTTGCAGTTTCGATGCAGTTTTGGAGGAGTGTTTTGAATGAATGTGGTGTTTCCATTGTCGCAAAGTAAGTGTGGATGACGAGGTTTTATGGGCTGTTCAACTCAAAGGAAAACATTTCTTACAATAAATTTTCGTGCTGAAAAAGATTCTGAAGCGACGGTACATCCTCAATCACAAGGCTTTGCAAGCGATTGCGCCGAACGTTCAGGGTGTACAATCTTGGAAAATCGCGTAAATGCAAGTGTTCAAGACGGTTCACACTCAGGTCAAGATGGAGAAGGCTCGGCAAGCCGCTTAATTCCACGCTTTGCAGCTTGTTTATGGAAACATTCACCGTTTCCAATGATGGCAATTCTTTCAAGGTGAGATGGCGCAAGGCATTCAGGGAACAACTCAGCGTTTTCAGGCTTGGAAGGTTTTCTAAACGCACATTTTCAAGGTCGTTTCGGTAGCAGTTCAGGAACTCCAAACGAGGTAGATTGCGGAGTTCAAGCTCGCGTAAAAAATTCCGCTCCAGATTCAGATATTCCACATTCTGCATGGAATGAAGTGCAATCGTTTCCAACCAATTCCCACGCAAATCCAAGTGTTTCAGCCTTTTTAGTGTTGCAATTTTGGGCGAAAGAATTTTCAGCATATTGCCATATCGCCACTCTTCATCAAGCAGTTCCTGCGAACGGTCGTTCTCCTCATTGAACCTGTCGCCCATGACAAGCCGCTCCACATCTGGGTTCTGCGTAAAGACCCAATCGGGTATTTCTTCCAAGCGTTGAAAGGAAAGGTCGAGGGTTGTTGAGTTCTCGTTGTGCATTTTGGTTATTTTGTGACTTTTTTTTGCGATGTGTCTCTTACTGAATATCAAGCCTATTTTTTTAACCCAAATCTCTGGAGGAACTATGATTCCCACTCGTTTTGCTCACTGGAACATCTCACAAAAAAGCCTAGCTTTTGCGAGTGTTGTTCTGCTTTTTCTTGGCGCGTTGGCGTGCGATCCGCCCGTTAATCCTAATCCCGACCCACCTCCGGTGGAAATTCCGCGCAATGCCGAACCACCGAACCCATCGGGAACAGGCTGGCTCGTCTGGAGCCATGATAGTACCATGTTTCGCGGGACATTGACCGGGTTTACGATTCTGCGGAATACGATTTCGTTCAATATCACCGGGATAAATCCTGATGGTTGCGTTCCGCAAACAACGTTCACACACGCGCTCAACGGCAATGTTTTCGCCGTGAAAGCATTTTACAAACGGAATGATACCTTGCGCGTTTGTACGCAAGCAACCATGCCGTTTACCTTGCGAGTGTTTTTGACAGCAAGCACTGGCACATATCGCGTCGTTCTGCGTCCAACGCCGCTTTCACGGGCATTCGATACCACCGTAACTGTTCCGTAAAGCGATTTTTCGATGATATTGGTCGTATTTTGATAGTATTTTTCTAGTCGAAGTATTTTGGGTTACAGGGCATCGAACAAGGCTTGAGATAGAGTTTTCATGCGGGATTTCAGCGATTTCCCAAAAGAAAACTCTATTTTTTTATGCTCATTTTTTCTATGCCCCATTCCACCAATCTGGCACAAAACCTGACGTTTCGAGCAATGAAGCATTCTCCGACATTGCAAAATACACCGCCGCATACTCCAAATTTCCCATCGCTTTGTGCGCACCTGCTAGACCGCGCAAACACTCGTTTTCTCGCTCTTCGTACACATCTTCCAGCACAGAATACGCGATAATTGCTTCTGTGAAATTTCCAGAGCGCATTAAATCGTGCGCGGTGGCAAATGCTTCTTCTTCGGTGCAGCATGAAATCTGTCGTTCCCATTCGTGGCGAATAGTCGTTGCGTGATGTTCCATATACATTTCTTCATAGTTTTTGCGTGATTTTGACCGAGAGCCAAAGTATCGTTTATTGAATTTTACACGAAAAAGTAGCGGGATTTTTCGCAAAAAGCAAACAAAAACTTTCCCTTCAACGCAAGTATTCATCGGGGATTGGAGAGATTTTCGCACTTATTCGAGAAAGCATTGCAGATAAAAGGAAAAGTGCCTCGCCCATTAAAGAAAAGTTTTTTTCAATATTTTTTGCTGTAAGTTCACATTCACAGAAACAACTATTCATGCGCTTTGCATGAAACAACACGACAAAAGAACAATCATTGTGAGAAGTAACCGACATATCATTCATTACTTGTTTGTGCTTATGGCATCAGTTGTAATGCCGTTTTCGCTCATTGCACAAAGCAAAAACAATGCACCAAAAAAAACTATGCCACCATATTTTGACAAAAAAACGGGAACGCATTTTAACGAAATGGCAAACCGATTTATCGAAGATGGCGGGACGATTTCTTGGATGTCATTTATCGAAGAAGAGCTTGCGTACTTGTCTGCGTGGGAGTTGCGTTTGCTGGTGAACCATATTTATGCACGGCATGGAGCGCGGTTTGCCAATGATTCTTTGACAACATATTTCAAGCAATTCCCTTGGTACGAGCCGCGTATGGCGAGTTTTGAAGTGCCGTTGAACGAAGTGGAAAAGAGCAATATTTATCTCATCAATGCTTTCAAAAATCGCCTTCTTATCACTTTTGATAATCCTAAGTTAGGAACGGGGAAGCTGGATGATTACCTGAGAAACCTGAACGGATGCTGGCAAGAAGGCACTTCAACGGTTGCGTCGGGCTACCGGGAGCGATTTTCGTTTTACGAAAGCGATAAATCTTTCGCATTTATGGCAAATCAAATGCAACAAAGTGTAATTAGCAAAAATCTTGGGTATTCAGGGAGGTTTACTTTGCTTGTGAATATGCTTCCCGCCAAAAAAATAGAGTTTGAAATTTATGCAAAAGATTTTGTGAGAAAAGTTCCAGGCGGAACGTACAAAGACCCAAAAACAGAGAAAATGCTCACGCGCACGGGACTCAAAATTTTCACCGAAGACCTTGGAACAGACCATGAATACAAGACGGTGAGCATAAGTGATATTTCAGTTGTCGCGGTGGAAGAGGACTTGACGAAAATGTTTGTCAAGATTGATGGTGTGGTGTATTGGCGCATTAATACTGACCCGGGAGGGTGTGAGTAAGGAATGCTCAAAAATTACATGGACAAACTCTTTTAGTTTCTTGCACTACCAATGAAGGCTTTTGCCAATTATTTTTTGTTCAATCCTTAGGCAAAAAAATGGAACCAATATTCCGAGCTATCCATAAAAATGATTCAGAGATTGAAAAAGCACATACTCTGTGTGCCGATACAATAGACCAGTTCGTAG
>RDXM01000122.1 GCA_004292595.1 Candidatus Kapaibacterium sp.
GGGCAGGAATTGCCCGAACAAACGCTTGGGGAGTCTGCCACCACGAGGGGCGACGTTGAACCAAGAAGCCCCCGCCTTTAGGCGTGGGGTGATTCACCTACTTTGAGTTCGTAGCCAGAGAAAAGCGTGAGATTTTCAGGGTCTAAAAACAGTAGGGCTTACGAAAAAAGTCTAGGGCAAGGAGTTACAACACCTTGTTAAATAAGAACTTGTGAAACAAGGGGTTGTAACCCCTTGCCCGCAAATGTTTCTTTTTCGTAAGTCCTAAACAGAAAAGAAACTAGTGCTAAGGCTAGATTAGTTATCCAGCAGCCGATACCTCTGTTCTTTGGAATGCCATAGTACACAGCGAATCAGGCGTGGTACGGTCGTAGCGATAGGTGGGTTCGTTGGTACGCAGAATGTTCAAACCTTGTGTGTGAGCTTTTTCCATAAACGCAGCACCTTCGGCGTAGCGTTCGGTGCCGAATGCGCCCAGTTCTAATGCGGTGCGGCGACGAAGAACCATTGTTCCTTCCATCACGCATTCGCTGATGTGGATGAGCTTGGAAGGGTCGTTGCGGTCTGCCACAAAGGGATTGCCAACGACTTCCACGCCGCCGTGAAGCACGTCGGTATGCGGGTTCTGGGCAAGAATTGCGCGTCGCGATGACAAATGATGTGGCAAATACTCATCGTCCGAATCCAAAAACGTGCAGTATTCGCCAAGTGCAGCCATCATGCCGAGCGTCCGCGAAAATCCCACGCCACGATTGGAATGCTCCATGCTGCGAATCTGCCGAAAGCGGCGCACATACTCGCTTGCGAGGCTGCTTGTTCCATCGGTGCTGCCGTCATTGACAATCAGAGCTTCCCAATCGGTTTCGTCTTGTTGTAGCAAGGATTCAAGCGCACGCGGCAGCACGTGTGCGCGATTGTAGGCGCATAAAATCACGCTAAAAAATGGTGTTTGCATAAGTTAATTTGCCAAAAAAATGAGTAAATACGGGATTCTCCAGCCTTTTTTCCTTTATCCCTTATCCTTTTACCCTTGACTTACTCCTGCATCGGCGGTTGCCAAAAATGTTTTGCCAAATTCACCCTCTCGCCGATAAATTCTACCTCTTCCGCCTCCAAAAGTTCGCGCATCAGTGTTGGCGTTGCGAAATGGTGCTTGCCCGATAATTCGCCATTGCGATTGATAACGCGGTGCGCTGGAATATCGGTAGCGCGGTGCGCACTGTCCACCGCATTCATGGCGTAGCCGACCATGCGCGAGGACGACTTCGCGCCGAGTGCTTCTGCGATTGCGCCGTAGGTCGTTACGCGCCCGAAGGGGATGTGTTGGGCAAGCTCCCACACGCGGTGGAAAAAATCTTGCTGTTTGCTGGTTTTGGGCAATATTGCGTTTTGCATTGCATTTTGCAGCGCGTCGCGGGTGCGCTGTGGAGAAGAAGTGCTTGAACGCGGCATATTTACTGGGGTTTTGAGGAGTGTGGGTAAAATCTTACAAATCTCTGTACCATAAAACGACACCTCATAGTGGCACAGACATTCCTGTCTGTGAGTGTTGGTGCGGTGTTCAGGCGACAAACACAGACAAGAATGTCTGTGCCACTATTGATTTTTTTTTACGTGTTTTTCGATTCCTATTCCGTTTCAAAGGCAAGTTTTCGCTTCAGCACGGCTTGGTGTCTGCTTCGCAGCCGACGGCGGGCAATCAATCCTTCCACAATTTTCTGCACATCCTGAAACGACGTATAAGGATAATGCGGCAAATGGTGCTTGTTGCAATATGCGGCGAGGCTTTTTTTAGCGAAAATTATATCGGCGTGTTCTGCGGCACAAAAATCGGAATACCCGTCGCCGATGTAGATAATAAGCGCATTCTGGGGAATATTGCGGAGAACGGAATTGCGTTTGCAGGACGCGCAAAAGCACGTGCAAGATTCATCGCGTCCAGGAAAGAAGGGTGCAAATATGCCGTTTTCGCTGCGCAGCAAACGATTACAATAGCGTGGCAAAAATTTTGTGCTGCGTTCTCCTTCACCCAGAATTGGCATCAATTCTCGCTCCACAACCGTTTCGATATAGACATCAAAGCCATCGCTGACGACCGTCAAAGGGATATTGTTATCGTGGCAAAAGCGGACAAACGGCGCAAAATATGGGTCGGCGGCTTGTTTGCTTGCCCACGAGCGCATTTCTTCTAGGGTTGTTTCTGGTGTGATGGAAGCGCAGAGCAGTTTCCAGTATTCTGGCACCGTGAGTTCGCCGCGTTGTAGGCGTGGATAGTATTTGTCAAATTCGCCAAAGACCCGAAAAAGAGCATCGCCTAAGTCTTCTTGCGTGATGGTGCCGTCGAAGTCCGTAAAAATATGGAGGGAAGGCTTGATGTAGTGGGGCGCGGCGGTGCTTTGTACTTGGCTCATAGAGATGTCCCGAGAACTAAAATTTACCGAGAACTAAAGTAGGTATTTTCCATAAAATCATTGTGAAATGCTTGCTCGTGCTGCTTTTCTGGGCTTGGCGCGGGAAGCGGCATATCTGCGTGCAATGACGCGAGAAAAGCCCGCGAGCGCTCGGCTTCGCGCTGTTTTTCGTGGATGTCGTTTCGGAGGCGTTGCTGCTCGGAGGCGCACCACGTAGGGCTTTTGAGGAGGTCTTGAAGCGTGTAGGGTTCGCTTGTGGTGATGTCGCGGAGCTTGCGTTCTTCCACGCGCAAACGTGCTTCGAGGCGTATGATTTCTGCCTTCAAATACTCTTGGTGCTGGAAGGTTCCATCTACATTTGCCTCCGAAAATTCTGATTCACTGCCCGCGCACACAAGGTCGTAAATCGTCTGCAAGTCGCGCTGGTTCTTGTGTTCGTAGGCGTTTTGGGTGGTGTGCCAGAATTGCTCAAAAAGTCTGGAAGCCTCTCTGAATGAGGTTTGTGGGGTATGTGTGTGAGCGGTTTGTTTATCGGGATGCAGTTTTTTTACAATGGCGCGGTACATTTTTGTAATTTCTTGCTCGTTCACGGAAGCCGCGTGATTGCGGGCTTTTGCGGCAGTTTCGCGCTCCTCATTTGTCATGCCAAATGCTTCCTGAAAACGGCGGCGCATTCGGGCAAATTCTTTTTCGACAATCGCATTCACCACAGCAATCATCTGGGGTGTGAGCTTTTCGCCACGCTCAAGTTTTGTGCGGAAAAGCTCCTCGCGCCGCGTGAGTTCTGCCGCGTTCAAACTGGCTTTTTGGAGTTCTATTTCCAATGTGCGAAAGTGTTTGTCGCACTCCTGCATAATTGCTGGCAGTGCTTCGTCCTGCACACGGCGAATTTCCTGCATACACTCTGAAAGCCTCTTCAAAAGGGCGTTTCGACGGATGCGAAGTTCTTCGGTGAGAAGGGAAGGAGTTGGTAAATTTTGCATAACAAATGCTTGCAAGGCAGATGAATACTTGTGTTTGGAGATTTGCAGTGGAAAAGATATTGAACCTTTATCCCTTATCCTTTTGCCCTTCTTAAAACGGTACTTCGTCGGTCGGGGCGGCAAGGGAAGCGTTGAAATTGGAAATGCTGGAAGCGAAGTCTGGTGCGGTGTCTGCGCCAAAGGTGAGATTTTCAAAGCGAGCATATTCTTTCAAATATGCCACGCGCACCGTGCCGACGGGACCGTTACGCTGCTTGCCGATAATAAGCTCCGCAGTTCCAGCGGTAGTTTGTCCGTCGTCATAGTTTAGAAGTTCGTAGTGTTCGGGACGGTGGACGAACATCACCAGGTCAGCATCTTGTTCAATAGAGCCAGATTCGCGTAAGTCCGAGAGCATTGGGCGTTTGTCGGAGCGTGCTTCCACACCACGATTAAGCTGGGAAAGCGCAATAACAGGGATGTTTAGCTCTTTTGCAATTTGCTTTAAGGAGCGGGAAATGGTCGAAATCTCGCGCTCGCGGCTTTCATTTTTCGCGGTTGGCGCATTCATCAGTTGGAGGTAGTCAATCATCACCACGCCGATATTTTGCTCTGCCTTCAAGCGACGGCATTTGGCGCGAAGCTCCATGACGGAAAGCGAAGCACTGTCGTCAATAAAAATAGGCGTTTTTGCCAAGCGGTCCATTTTCTGTGCAAGCGGACCAAGTTCGTTTTGGTCAATGTCGCCACGCATGATTTTCTGCACGTTAATCCGTGCTTCCGCGCTTAGAAGGCGCATGGAAAGCTGTTCGGCAGCCATTTCGATTGAAAAGAATGCTACGCCAACATTCGAGTCCATAGCGATATTGCGTGCAATACTGAGTGCGAGAGCAGTTTTGCCCATTGACGGACGCGCTGCAATGATGAGCAAATCTGATTTGCGCAAGCCACCAATCATATCGTCCAACTTAACAAAACCCGTTGAAATGCCGAGATTTTCTTTATTCTCACCATTGACCATTGAGGCAATGGTAGCAAACGTCCCTTTGGCGAGATCCTTCATGCTGATATAGCTTTTGCGCAAGCGTTGTTCGGCGATGCAGAAAATCTCGCTTTCGGCTTTGTCGATTTCATCCAGCGCGTCGGTGGAGAGGTCGTAGCAGCGTGCCAAAATATTCGATGAAGCATCAATAAGCTGGCGTTTCAGCGCGTGTTCCTGCACGATGCGGGCGTATTGGTCAATGTTCGCTGCGGTAGGGGTATTTTGGTTGATTTGTGCAAGATAAAATGAGCCGCCAATAGCCTCTAAGAGGTTGTGATTCCTCAATTCTACACCGAGCGAGACAATATCAATCGTGATATTGCGTTCCGACATCCAGAGCATTAACTCAAAAATTTTCTTATTTTTTTCTTGATAAAAAGAGTCTGGAATCAGCACTTCTACTGACTTCGAGAGAGCGGCTTTATCAAGCATAATTGAGCCAAGTACCGCCATTTCAGCTTCTGTTGAGTGCGGCGGCACTTTATCGCCAATAGTGGCGAGCTGTAAAACGTTATTAGAAGAACGCTTGCTTTTGGTTAATTGCGAATATGCAATTTCCGCATCACCACGTGTTTCGTCGAGGAAATTTGACACAGAAGTACCTTTGAAATCGGAAAAGTAAAATCAAGAAATGTGTGTGCTATATGGCGCATATTACCGAGCAAATTACAAAAAGCCTCGCACAATACTGCACACAGAACGAAGGCTTTCTTTTTTAGGAACTTTTTCAGTGGTTTTCCACTTGTTTATGGAACATTATCCCCACAATTCTGCGTTATCCCCAAAGTTTTCCACATCGGTTTGTGGATTTATTCTGCTGTTGAACGATTTTTCTTTGCATGGCGTTCCTGCAAGACAGATAAAACCTCATTCAGCGAGATATTCTTTGCTGCAAAAAGGACAAGCGTGTGAAAAAGTAAATCGGCAGCTTCGCCCTTGAAAAGCTCATCGTTGCTGTCTTTTGCCTCAATCACTATTTCGACGGCTTCCTCGCCAACTTTCTGTGCTATTTTGTTGATGCCACGCGCAAAGAGCTTGCTTGTGTAGGAATCAGGGCTTGGGTTCTGCTTGCGGTCAATGATGATTTGCTCTAATTCATGCAGAAACGACGCGCTTTTGGGGATATTTTCCTCTTCAAAGCACGTATCTGCGCCCGTATGACAGGTTGGTCCTTCGGGATGTGCTTTGATGAGCAGCGTGTCGTCGTCGCAATCCTGCATGATTGCTTGTACGCGGAGGAAATGTCCCGACGTTTCGCCTTTTGTCCAGAGGCGAGATTTGGAGCGGCTGAAGAAGGTTACGATGCCTTCTTTTTCTGTTTTTTCCAGAGCTTCCGCATTCATATAGCCGAGCATCAAGACTTTATCGGTGTTTGCGTCTTGAATAATTGCTGGGATTAAGCCGTTTTGTTTGTCGAAAGCGAGTTTTTGTGCGGTGTGCATCGGGTATCGCGGAGTACGTGATTGATTGAAACGAAAAATATTGGGAAGGACAAATTACAAAAAACTGCGTAACTTTGTGTGATTATCCGTGTTGATTTGCAACTGGTCATCTGATTTTGGGGGACGCTGATAAAGATGATTTAATGGATGAAGATGATTACATGAGATGAGCAGAAAATATCAAAGAGGTATGCGAATTCTTCATCATCTTCATCAATCCAATCATCTTCATCTGCGTCCCAACTCATTGCTCGCATTTTCGCAATTTTCCTTTTAAATTTTATGCAGTATTGGCTTATCAAATCCGAACCCAACGTGTATTCGTGGGAAATGTTGGTGCAAGAAGGCTCAACGTGCTGGAGCGGCGTGAGGAATTATCAAGCGCGAAACAATCTCCGTTTGATGCGCTCTGGCGACCTTGCCTTGCATTACCACAGCAATATTGGCAAAGAAATCGTTGGTATTGCGGCGGTTGTACGCGAGGCGTATCCCGACCCAACCGCCGACGGCGACCCAAACTGGGTCTGCGTGGACATTGCTCCCAAGCAAGCATTTGTGCGCCCTGTACGCCTTGATGAAATTAAAGCCGAGCCGCGTTTGCAGAAAATGGAATTGCTTCGGCAATCGCGTCTTTCCGTTGTTTCGGTGCGGGAGGATGAGTTTAATTTGTTGTGTGCGATGGGGCAGATGGCGTAGAAGGAAGGATTGATGGAGCCTTTAGCAAAGGACACAAAGTTTCCTTGCCGTTTTCCACAATCCTTTCGTATATTTGTAATCTTTTTCAGAAAATTTTTGTAGAAAAAATTATAGAAAAATTCTGATTCTGAACAATGCGGGCGTGGCGAAATGGCAGACGCGCCAGACTTAGGATCTGGTGGGGTAACCCGTAGGAGTTCAAGTCTCCTCGCCCGCACAATTCTTGACTTTCTTTCTCACCGTTTTTGCTTTTTCTCCATTGGAAACGAACATTCTAACGCTCGACGGCTGCAAACGTGAAATTAAAATCACCCTCGCAGCACACGAACTCGAACCCCACTACGAACAAGCCTACCTCCGCGCCCAGCCTGAAATTCAAGTGCAAGGCTTCCGCAAAGGAAAAGTTCCCCTCAACATCATCAAAAAACGCTTCGGCAAGGCTC
This sequence comes from Candidatus Kapaibacterium sp., assembly GCA_004292595.1. Classification (GTDB taxonomy): domain Bacteria; phylum Bacteroidota; class Ignavibacteria; order Kapaibacteriales; family UBA4661; genus PH2015. The sequence continues at coordinate 6,997 of RDXM01000122.1, forward strand.
TGGAAGCCGATGCCGTCGAGGATATTGCGACCACAGTTTTCCGCGAAGCTCTGGACAGTCAGGACATTCATCCTGTTGGTCAGCCTTCGTTGCAAGACGTTCAGCGCGAATCCGATGGTAGCATGACGCTGACGATTGGCTATGAAGTATTGCCAGAATTTGAGCTTGCGGAATATCGCAATCTTGACGTGGAAAAATTCACTTTTCCCGTTACCGAAGAAGATATTGAGAAGGAAATTGAGCGCATCACCGTTGAGCGTTCCGCGCTTGAGGATGCCGAGCAGGTTGAAAACGAAATGTTTTTCGTAAAAATTCGCTTGAACCCGCTTGATGCTGCGACGGGAATGCCGCTTATCGGCAGCAAAGGCGAGGAACGGAACGTCTTTTTGAAAGGCGAAGCACCTGGCTCAGAACTCAAAGCCTCGCTCTTGAATACTAAAGTGGGCGATACTTTCCGCTATGCCACAGAAGCCGCAGAAAATCAGCCTCCTCAGGTGATGATGGCTTCTGTGCAAGAAATTAAGCGCGTTGTGCCGGCGGAGTTCACGAATATTTTTGTGGAAGAATTGACCAATGGTCAAATTGGCTCAACCGAAGAGTTTCGTGCTGACTTGGAGCGTCAAATTGCGTTTGCTCGTACCAATTCTATCAAAGAGGCAATGCAGAATCAAGTCGTGGATAAGATTTTGTCTGCGCATGATTTTATTCCGCCACAGGGTTTGATTCAGGAAGTTGTTTCCAATATGTTGCAACAAGATATGCAGCGTATGCCAGACAAAAAACTTCCGAAAGATTTTGATATCCGCCGCTATGTTGCTTCTGCAACGCCAATGGCTGCGAACACCGCAAAATGGATGATTATTCGTGAGCGCATTGTTGAGCGTGAAAACATCGAAGTTACAAGCGAAGATATGGATGCGTATATTGATGAAATGCTTCGCGGTATGGGCTTGGGCGAGAATTTACCGACGGAAAACGTTGAGTATTTCCGCTCTGCCTTTGCCAATGATGAAACGGTGAAAAGCCGCCTTCTTCACGATAAAGTGCTGAATACTATTTTGGATTACGCCGTTATCACGGAAAAAGACTACAAAGAAGTTCTCGCCGAGCGCGAAGCCGAACAGCTTGCAGGCGCGTAAATACGCCATTTGTACAATGTTGAATGATAACAGTTTGTGAAAATGTTTAAAAATACTGTGTTTGAACACAAAATTTTTTTCACATTTCTCCGTTATTTGTTGCAATAAAGATAGGATTTGTACGATAATTTAAGTATTATCACAGGAAAAATATCTGTGTTGAAACGCAAATCTTATTTTCACAACATTTACAAAATTACTTCACCAAAGGTATAGCTATGATTCACACCATTCAAAGCATTTACGACAACCATACTGACGAGATTACGAATCAGTTAGTTCCTATCGTTGTCGAGCAGACCAGTCGCGGTGAGCGGTCGTATGATATTTTCTCGCGTTTGCTGAAGGAAAATATCATCCTTTTGAATACCCCGATTGAAGACGGAATTGCGGGATTGATTGTCGCACAGCTTCTTTTTTGCGCAAGCGAAGACCCGAAAAAAGATATTGTTTTGTACATCAATTCTCCTGGCGGCAGCGTAACGTCTGGCTTGGCGATTTACGATACGATGCAATTTATTCGCCCCGATGTTTCCACGATTTGCGTTGGTATGGCGGCTTCGATGGCGCAAGTTCTCTTGTGCGCTGGTGCGAAAGGGAAGCGATATGCCTTGCCGCATTCGCGTATTATGATGCACCAGCCAAGCGGCGGCTCGCAAGGAACGCTGGCGGACATTGAAATCTACACCAAAGAAATGGTGCGGATGCGCGACCAACTCTATGGCATTATCGCAAAGCATACCGAAAAAGAAGTTGAGCAAATCAAAGCAGACGCTGACCGCGATAAGTGGATGAGTTCTGCTGAGGCTCAGGCATATGGTATGATTGATAAAGTTATGGAACGCAGCGAGGCTCTTTCCACTGAGGTAAAAGCCTAAGGTCTCGCTTCTGTTTTGCTGAAAAATATTTTGGATTGAAAATACTTACTACCCGCGTAAAACCTTGTTTGCAAGACTTACGCGGGTTTATTTCTTTTATTCGATTGATTTCATCGCTCACTTTCTTTTATGGCAAACAACCAATTTATGCAGACTGAGGATATTCACTGCTCTTTTTGCGGTCGCTCGTCGAGCGATGTAACCAGCATGATTGCTGGTCCAGGCGTATTTATTTGCGATATTTGCATTCAAAATTCTGTTGAAATTTTGCGCAAAAATGCAAATCCATTTCCGCCGTCGCAAACTCGTAGCACGATGCGTGATTTTTCCTTGCTCAAACCCTCCGAACTCAAACGCGCTCTCGACCAATACGTCGTTGGGCAAGACCACGCAAAGGAAGCGTTGTCGGTTGCGGTGTACAATCATTACAAACGAATGCAATCGCAGTCGCTGGTTGGTTCGCTTGAAGAAGTTGAGATTGAGAAAAGTAATATCTTGCTGCTCGGACCAACCGGGACAGGAAAGACGCTGCTTGCACAAACGCTTGCCCGCATTCTCGACGTGCCGCTCACGATTGCCGACGCAACGACGCTGACCGAAGCTGGCTACGTTGGCGACGACGTAGAAAGCGTTTTGTCGCAGTTGCTCCAAAATTCGGAGTTCGATGTGGAGCGTGCCGAGCGCGGTATTGTCTATATTGATGAAATTGATAAAATTTGTCGCAAGGGCGATTCGCCGAATATCACACGCGATGTGTCGGGCGAGGGTGTGCAGCAGGGCTTGTTGAAGATGTTGGAGGGAACAGTTGCTGGCGTTCCACCGCGCGGCGGACGCAAACACCCTGAGCAGCCGCTTGTGAACATCAATACGCGAAACATTCTGTTTATCTGCGGTGGTGCATTCGATGGCTTAGAGCGCATCATTGCTCGTCGCTTGCGCACTTCGACGATTGGCTTTAATTCGGAAGAGCAAATGCACGTGGAAGCCGATGTTGCTCTGTTCCCGCGCGTAGAACCCGAAGACCTGCTCAAATATGGCTTCATTCCTGAGTTTATCGGGCGCGTACCGATTATTACGGCACTGGAGCCGCTTTCCGATGAAGCCATGCTCGACATTCTTCTTTCGCCGAAAAACGCCCTCGTGAAGCAATACCAAAAGCTCTTTTTGATGGAAGGGATTGAATTGGAATTCCGTACCGACGCGCTGTTGCTCGTTGTCGAGAAAGCAAAAAAGCGGAAAACAGGTGCGCGTGGATTGCGCAGTATTTTGGAAGAAGCAATGCTGCCGGTGATGTACAAAATTCCCGACATGAAAAATGTACGGAAATGTATTATCACAAAAGCAGTTGTCGAAGACAAACACGAGCCAGAATATGTTTTGGCATTAGATGAGCATTTACGAAAAACGGCGTAACGAGGAGAGATTTTTGTGGTACGTGATACCTTCAAAACTCAACTCTAGGAATGTTCTGGTGTTTTTGTGGCACAAATGCTTATTCATGGAGGTTATTCGGTTGATGTGTAAGCATTTGTGCAGCCCAGCACACCATTCGTGGCGTTCCGATAAATTTTTTTTGAATTTTGTTCCCCTTTTGCTCACCTTTCCTCGCATCATGCAACCTATCCCTTTTCTCGACCTCAAAGCTATCAATCTTGCTCACCAAGCCGCTCTGCAAGCCGCTTTTACGGAAGTCTTGCACAGTGGTTGGTTTATTTTGGGCAATAACGTTACAAAATTTGAAGAAGAATACGCGAAATTTTCTGGCACACAGCACGCAATCGGCGTTGCAAACGGCTTGGATGCGCTGCACATTGCACTGAAAGTGTTGGGAATTGGTGCGGGTGATGAGGTGATTGTTCCATCGAATACCTACATTGCAACTACGCTCACGACATCATTTGTCGGCGCAACGCCTGTTCCTGTCGAGCCTCGCGCTGCGACGTACAACATCAATCCCGACCTCATTGAAGCTGCGATTACGCCGCGCACCAAAGCAATTATGCCGGTGCATCTTTACGGACAAGCGGCAGAAATGGATGCGATTATGGCGATTGCAAACAAGCACGGAATTCACGTGATTGAAGATAATGCTCAGGCGCAAGGCGCGTTCTACAATGGTCGCCCGACGGGAAGTTTTGGGGCAATCAACGCAACGAGCTTTTATCCAGGCAAGAATTTGGGCGCACTTGGCGATGCTGGTGCAATCACCACCGACAGCGCAGATTTCGACAAAAAAGCCCGTTCATGGCGTAATTACGGCTCGCACAAGAAATATTACAACGAAGTGCTTGGCTTTAATTCCCGCTTGGACGAGCTGCAAGCCGCATTACTCCTCGTGAAACTGCCCTTTTTGTACAACGACAACGCCGAGCGTGAGCGCATTGCCAGCCTCTACGATGAGCATTTACGCGGTGTTGGAGACATTATCACGCCCGTTGTTGCAGAAAATGCTACGTCGGTGTTTCATCTCTACGTCATTCGCACGAAAAAGCGCGATGTGTTACAGGAACATCTCACGAAGCATGGTATTGGCACAATGATTCACTATCCCGTGCCACCGCATTTACAAGAAGCGTACAAACACGCTGCTTGGAAGCAAGGTCAATTCCCGCTTGCAGAGGAAATTGCCGAAACCTGTCTTTCCTTGCCGATATTTCCGATGATGACAAATGCTCAGGTTGAACAGGTGTGTGCGGCGATTCGTAGCTTTTTCTAAATTCTTGTCAATATCTTTGTAAATGTTCCCCGTGAAACAAGTTCACAGGATTGCACTCAATTCTCTTTCCCACTTTTCCCATGATTGCTATGGCTCATCAACCTTCGACCGATTGGCGCGAAATCACGCAGCCCAATGAAGAACAACGCTATGCGGAATATGCTCGGCAGTTCTCTGAAATACAAGAACGCAAATCAGCAAAACATGGTAAAGGTCGCGGATTGCATCGTAAGCAAATACTCGGCTTGCCTGCGACGCTTGAGGTGTTGCCGAACCTTCCCGACCATGCACGGGCAGGGCTTTTCGCCCAAGCAGGAACATATCAAGCATTAGTGCGCCTTTCCAATGGCGGCTCTGCTCACGCACCCGACAAAGTGCCGGATATTCGCGGCTTTTCCTTCAAAGTGCTTGGCGTACAAGGCGCATCAGCACTGGGCGGCGAGACTTCTGCACAAGACTTTTTGCTGATTAACCGCGAAGTTTTTGGCATGAAAGGAAGCGCGGAATTTGCTGGCTTGGTGAAAGCTGCCGAAGGCGGTCCGTCGGGGCTGCTGAAACATTTTATCCGTCAAAATGGCTTCTTTGCTGGCTTCAAGAAAATCAAGGAATTGCAAGGCTCAATGGCAAAACCCTTTCACGGCTTTGCGGCACATACTTTCTTCTCTTCTGCGCCTATTTCATGCGGCAAGTATGCTGTTCGTGTGCGCCTTGTGCCAGAGGCAAGCAATGGTGCGCCCGCCAACTCGTCTGAGGATTGGTCGGCAGATGTCATCCAGCGTTTGGAGAAATCTTCACTTTCCTATAACGTGCAAGTGCAGTTTTTTGTCAGCGAAAAGCTCACACCGATTGAGGACGGCTCGGTAAATTGGGAAGAATCGTTTGCGCCATATTTGACCGTTGCACGCCTCACGATTCCTCATCTCAGCGAATGGGCAACCGAGCGCGATGCAATCCAAACCCGCACCGAACAAGGTACATTCGACCCGTGGTGCGCCCTTGCCGAACACCGTCCGCTTGGCGACATTATGCGGGCGCGGAAAGTGGTGTATTATCAAAGCCAGAAAAATCGTGGTGCAGTATAATATTTATTTTGACAGGAATGTTATGAATCTCGCTATTGTTCGCTATAACGCTGGAAATATTCAATCGCTCCTTTACGCGCTGGAACGCTTGAACATCACGCCAACTCTTTCCGATGACCCAAACGTTTTGCATTCTGCCGATAAAATTATCTTTCCGGGCGTTGGCGAGGCGCGGTCTGCGATGACGTATCTTCGTGAGCGTGGGCTGGATGAAGTTATCACAAGTCTCAAGCAACCAGTCTTGGGAATTTGCGTCGGGATGCAGCTTTTATGCGCTTCTTCAGAAGAAAACGCCACGACGTGCATGGGAGTTTTTTCGGCAACGGTGCGGAAATTCGCGCCCGCGTCAGAGCAAAAACAAGCCTTCAAAGTACCGCAAATTGGGTGGAACGAATTGACTGTAACGGAGCAGCATCCTTTATTTGGCAATCTTCCCAAAAAGCCGTTTGTGTATTATGTGCATAGCTACGCCGCCGATTGTGTCCCAGAAACGATTGCAACAACGGACTATATTGCGCCCTTTAGCGCGGCTCTGCATATGGATAACTTTTATGCTGTGCAGTTTCACCCTGAAAAAAGTAGTGAGGTTGGGTCGAGAATTTTGCAGAATTTTCTTGAACTTTAGTGTGTAAATGTATGTGAAGCCTTCTTTTGAAAAGCCGTCTTTGTACGGCTTTTTTATTGCACTGTTTTTGTTAAGCAATTATGGGCATATACGGCAAGTTCGCTTTCAGAAAAAGGAAGAGTTCTCCTGCGTGAATTTCCAGCCTAACCTTTGGAGCAGTCGCTCTATTCCTTGCTCCTTCTCGCCTTCCCAGCTCTAATTCTTCATTGTTTAAGTTCCATTCTAAACCTGATGTAGTAAGCCGCACCTTTGGTTGTGGAATGAGTGAAATCATATCATCTGCTCCAGCATCAAATTGAATGGATTCTCGAACAGAAAAGGCAGTTTTTCCGTTATCAAAAATGGCAAGATTTAGTGCTTGCGTTGAAGCACTTTCTCGTTTGGTAATGCTCCAATTATTTAGTGTGTGGTCGAGGTCGCCACCGTGTAAACCACAAACAAGAATATTTTTACTCCCTCTCTCTCGGACGAAAGCAATCGTCTTTTCGTAATCGGTCGAATTTTGGTCACTTACTTCATGGATAATAATTCCTTTTTGTTCTCGCCAGAAGTTAAGCTCCTCAAAAATGGAGTCCAAATCTCCCACAATATAGCTCGGCGTTATTCCTCGTTCTCGAAGTTTCTTTGCTGCGCCGTCTGCTGCTGCTATGGGAATGGGGATCATTCGCTCAAAAAAAACTTTTTCGGGAACAGTACCATTCAAACAGATAATGACATCGGGAAGGACAAATTGTATTGTTTTGAAGCTCATAACCACAATGTTTCACGTGGAACATTTACTATCATTGTGTACGTTGTTTATATCATTTCGTGCTTCTGAAGAAGCATACCTACATTTCTATCAGTATATTCTATCATTACACTCAAAGTACTTTCATCATTAACACTTCGTCAATGTATCCTGTTTCGAGTTTGAGTGCGCGATACTCTACGCCATATTGGATAAAGCCCAAGTCTTCATAAAATTTTTGCGCCGAAGAACCAGGCGGCGTAACAGTAATTATCGCTTGTTCACAACCAGCGTCTTGCTTTGCTGCTGTCAAAAGAAGCTCTGCAATGTGCTTTCCAATTCCATGCTTCCGTGCTGTAGGCTTTACATACATTCCCCAAAGCGTTCCCTTATGCCGACGCTTCACCATATTGTAGGGACATGTAAAGCATCCCATTCCAACGAGATTACCTTCAGGTGTAAATGCACCTAAAGCAAAATTAAAGGGATATTTAAGCATTCGTTCAAAATAATGCTCTTTGTCGAGAAGAGGAGAGGCATTATAGGATGCGTAATCTGGACCGAATGCTTCGGGTTCATTCATCAACGCTTCGGCGCGAAGTTGAACAAACATAGTAAAATCCTCTTCTTCAAGAGGGCGATAAAGTATTGATGCTTCCATAATGTACGTTTTTTCTTTACTAAAATTCTGTTTGTAATGCAAATGTTCGTTTGATGCTTGATGATACATGGGGCGGCAGTAATAATCTTTCTTGAAACATTATCAGAAAGATGATGTCCTTTCAGGAAGAACAGGCTATCATTACAATGCCCATTCGTGATGACCATCTATCTGCAACTGTCTGCGCATGGTGAAAAGTCCGCTTTCTATACCCGAAAATCGGATGCCAAACATTGCTTCTGCCTTGAGCGGAATCATACCGCCGCGCATTGGACGTAATGCAGCTTGATGTAGCTCTACAGTTGTTATGGGCTGAATAAGGCTTGCATCCTGTTTGAATACTTTGGCAATCATTTGGGCAAAATCATAGCGGGAACACCAGTCTGCACCGCCAACATGAAACAAACCTTTTGTTCGGGTATGAATTATTTTGTTCGTGAAATATGCTATATCGTCAATCAAAGTCGGATTAGAAAATTGGTCATTGACCACACCGAAAGGCTTTTTTTCTGTGAGCTTGTTGAGTACCCACATCACAAAGTCTGGTTTCAAAAGATGTGTCGCACCGTACAAAACATTTGTCCGAATAATAGTCCAATCAATATTTCCGCCAATACACGCATTTTCACCAGCAAGTTTTGTTTTGGCATAATATCCCAGAGGATGCGGCATATCGGTTTCAATATACGGTCCATGTACGCCATCGAACACATAATCCGTTGAAAAGTGAATCAAGTGTGCATCCACTAATCGGCACACAGCAACAATATTTTCTACGCCCGAAACATTTACATTCCACGCAAGTTGCCGCTCGCTTTCAGCTTTATCAACGTTGGTGTAAGCGGCGGTATTTACGATAATATTTGGCTGAAGCTCTAAGCAATACTCTTTCAATTCCTTCCGATTTGTAAAATCACATCTCGTGCTTGGGGGCATATTATTATCATATTGTGAATGCCCAGAAGTCATAAAATACCAATCGGCAATAGACGGCAGACGGCGACAAACACGCCAGAGTGCTTCGGCTATTTTACTGCCAGAGCCGATAATAAGAACCTTAGGTTTTTCCTTTGGTATAGTGTGAAATGTGTGCATCGCAGTAAATTTAAAGAGTAATCAAAAAGAGTCGTTGAAAAGAGTTAGCAAAAACAATACTCAACGATAAAATACTCACTCCATCGCAATAAATCAATACATTTTGCATTGCCCCTCCAATATAAAAATGAAGGCTTTATTCTTCATCGTATATTACCTACTTTTACATCTGAAATAATGTTCCACGTGGAACATTATTTGTGAAGATGATAATGCCGCTTGTTTCAGTTTGTAAATATGCAAAAAGAGTGTAATTTGTTGGACGAAAAATAACGAAAAAAGTACGTTGTAATAAAACTGTAATAAAAACACACCTATTTCATCCTCAACTTTTTACAAATATCAGGAGACGTTATGGATTCAATGATTGGTTTTGTGGTTAGTTTTGTGGTCGTTCTTCTTCTTCTCTTTAGTGCATTCGTAACGGTGCAACAAGGAACGGTTGCTGTCATTACAATTTTTGGGAAATTTCAGCGTGTAATGAATCCAGGCTTGAACATCAAAATTCCCTTTATTGAAACGGTCTTTCGGCGCGTTTCGGTGCAGAACCGTTCAGCAGAATTGGAATTTCAGGCAACAACAATAGACCAAGCAAATGTTCATTTTACAGCAATGCTCCTTTTTTCGGTCGTAAATCATGCGGAAGAAACTATCAAAAATGTAGCGTTTAAGTTTGTTGATGAGCAGAATTTTATGCAAGCATTGGTGCGCTCCGTGGAAGGCTCGGTACGGGGGTTTGTGGCAACAAAAAAGCAGTCGGAAATTTTGGCATTGCGCCGTGAAATTGTCGAAGATGTAAAAGACCAGCTCGACCACACGCTGGAAGGTTGGGGGTATCATCTCATTGATTTACAAATGAACGACATTACTTTTGATGAAGCCATTATGCGCTCTATGGCGCAGGTAGTGGCATCGAATAATCTCAAAGCAGCAGCAGAAAATGAAGGTCAGGCATTGCTTATTACCAAAACAAAACAGGCGGAGGCGGAAGGAAATGCTATTCGCATTGCTGCCGAAGCAGAGCGCCAAGCGGCGCAGTTGCGCGGTCAAGGTATCGCGCTTTTCCGCGAAGAAGTTGCCAAAGGCATGACTCAAGCTGCAAAAGAAATGCAAGCTGCGCAAATGGACACCTCTGCAATTCTCTTCTCCATGTGGACGGAATCGCTCAAGCATTTTGCAGAATATGGCAAAGGAAATGTTATTCTTTTGGATGGCTCAACCGAAGGTATGGCGCGGACAATGCACCAAATGATGTCGCTCACGCAATTACAAGAGCAGAAAAAATGATACAAGCTACAGATGAAATTCTGTTGAAGCTACTGCAAAGTATCAGGCATCTAACCTTTTATTTTGCAAAAAATCATCATAATTACGGTAATAGTCTTGCTCGGAATAAAAATTTGATGCCAACACAAACAACACCGCACCTGATGAAAAACCGACAAGTTCGCGCCAAATCATCGTCGGCACGTACAAGCCATTATATGGGCGGTCGAGTGTAATCGTGGTTTTATCGCGTCCGTCGTCCAACACGACTTGGAAGCTGCCAGAGAGTGCAACAATGAGTTGCTGCAAATCCTTGTGTGCGTGTCCGCCACGCTCTGCACCGCCTGGCACGTCGTAGAGGTAATACGCCCGCTTGATGTCAAAGGGCAGCACACCGCGTCCATTCTCAGTACTGCCCGTAGAAGCTGATTCCACAAACGACAAACTGCCGCGCATATCTTCGCCAAGTTTGGGAAGGCTGATGATAGAGCAATGGTGGATAGTAGTCATAGAAACGAGATGTAATGCGGTTTCGCGGCTTGTTTTCTCAAAAGGAATTTATTTCCTCAATCCAAAAATAAGATACAGCAAGGGGCGTAAAATACGCCACCAATCAATAAACGGTCGGATATGCGAGTATTTACGCCCTTTAAGATTCAGAACGGTTTTTTTGTCTTCAGGGTATATTTTCGAGGTCGCAACCTCCGTAAAACGCCATTTCTTGGATTTCAGCACTTTGTAATGCAGATACGTCTCGAACTCGTAGGTATCAAGCCATTCTTGGTGCATATTGATATTCGGGTCGTCGAAAATATCTGTGCGATAAGCGCGAAAGCCGTCTAGCGCATCGGTGCAACGTTTTCCCGTAATGACCGAAAACATAAGCGCGTGAACTTTCACCATCACCAGGCGGAAAAGCGGCGTGTGCTCGCGGCGATTGTCGGCATCCATGCCGCTCAAGTAGCGCGAACCCTGCACGTAATCTGCTTTTCCCTCAAGAATCGGCGCGAACAGGCGTGAAATCTCTTCGGGATGATTTTTATTATTTCCAGGAATAATGGCAACAGCCTGAAAACCCTGCTGCCGTGCGTATTCGATACAATTTTTGATAGCTTTACCCACACCACGATTAGGATTGGTACGGAGTACAGGGTAAGAGTAGCGTTCTAAGCAAGTATCGGAGCCATCGGTCGAGCCATCAATATGGACGACAACGGCAAAGGGAAAGGTTGAAGGAAATTTCTGCAACGTGCGTTCAAGGTCGCCGCCGTTATTGTACGTTACCAGCCCTACAATACAGTCTTTTTCAGTGATACCGCTCATTCTGCTTTGCCTAAAGTGGTCAAAAAATGGTCAAAAAGTTTGGATAAATTTTGCAAGCCAGCAAGTTACACAATTCTTAGGAAAGAGGGAAGGTGAAAGCGTGTTTTGTCGAGGTTTGTGAAGAAAATTATTTCCGTTGAAAATTACTTCTGCAAAATTTCTTCAAATAAAACATGAATTTGTGCAAACGCATTCGACTGAGCTTTTGTGCGTACATTAGCAGAGAAGTCCGTTGTGGCGCGGAGTTCGTAGAATCGTTGCACAGCATTTGCTAATGCTTCTGGCGATGCTGGTGGCACAACCAAGCCTGTTTTTTCGACCTCCACCGACTCCGCTAACCCACCAACATCGCTTACAATGACAGGGCAATCAAAACCGTAGGCAATGCCCAGAATCCCGCTTTGTGTCGCGCTTCGGTAGGGAAGTATGACTACATCGGAGGCAGCGTAAAATTCCGCAACAAATTCATTGGGAATAAACGAATCGAACATTTTCACCGACTCGGTAATGCCCAGCTCGTCAATAAGCCGATAATAGCTTTTGCGCTCGTCGTAAAATTCACCCGCAACAAGCAGCTTCACACGAGGATTGGTGCGGTGTATAAGCGGCATTGCTTGGAGCAAAATATCCAAACCTTTGTACGTGCGAATGTAGCCGAAAAAGAGAATTACGTCATCGTCATTCGTATAACCAAACTTCGTCTTTGCCGCATATTTACTGGTGTTGCGGGCAGTTTGGGCATAAAATTTACCGAAGACGGGTAATTCAGAACGATAAACGGGTATATTTTTCGCAAACGGTTTGACATCTTCTGCAACCTGACCCGACAACACCAGAAATGATGCGGCATTAGCGAGACCGAACTTGGTCAGAAATTTATCAATAAACCGTGCTTCGTGCGAAATAACATTTTCCGTGATAAAGAGAATTTTTTTGCGATATTCTTTGCCCAGAAGCGTAGAAATGACGCGGTGTGCAGGTCCAAAAAAGGGATTCCACCAATCGAACACAACCAAATCTGGCTTTAGTTCTCTGATGCGCCGTGCTGTGCGCCACCACGACACAGGATTGACCGAGTTTATGAGACGCTCATTCGGAATTTGCTTGGTCATTTCTTGGCTTTGGTCGAACTGCGTTGTTCCTGGAAAAAGCAGCGACGGATAGAGCAAGGTGTAATTGATAAAATGCACCTCGAAATGCGGCGCAAGTGCCTCGTACAAATGCGACATAAACAGCGCATTCCCGCCACGATACGGATATGCTGGACCAAGTAAAACGATTCGTTGTTGTGCCATGTTGGAGAGCGTGATTCAATCTGTATAATTTTTTGCCGCAATTTACGCACAAATCTCGTAGTTTCGTGTGCGGAAAAAACTGCAAACGCATTCTCCGCCGAAAAACAATTTGCAACAACACATCATTCACCCTTCAACACAAGTAATTATGCGCTATACCGTCGTTGGTGCAGGCAAAAGCGGCATTGGTGCTGCGACGCTCGCACAAGAACTAGGACACACCGTTTTTCTCACCGAAGCAAAACCACACGAGCAAGCAAAAGACGCTGCTGACCTTCTGCTGAAACGCAGTATTGATGCGGAGTTTGGCGGACATACCGATAAAGCCATGCTCGCCGATTGTCTCATTACCTCGCCGGGCGTTCCGCCTTCCAGCCCACTTTTTATCGAAGCGGAAAAGCGTGGTATTCCGATTATCAGCGAGGTAGAATTTGCGTGGCAGCAGATTGACCCCCTGAAAAATCCCGTCGTTGCTATTACGGGAACAAACGGAAAGACCACCACGACCGCGCTCACAGCGCATATTTTTAATAATTCTGGCAAAAAAGCGATTGCTTGTGGGAACATTGGCAAGGCAATGACGACGGTCGTAAAAGACGTGGAAGAAGGAACAATTTTAGTCGTCGAAGCCAGTAGTTATCAGCTTGACAGGGTTTCGACCTTTCGTCCCGACGTGGCAATGATTTTGAACATCACCCCCGACCATCTGAGCTATCACGGCACATTCGAGCAATATTGCGCCGCAAAGTATAAAATTTCTCAGAACCAAAATGAAAAAAATGTGTTAATTTTGAATGCCGATAATGAAGCGTCGCTTGCAGCAGCGCGGCTTCCCAATCGTGCGCACATCCTACCTTTTAGTCTATATCCCTTGCAGCAGGGCGCGTTTGCTGCTCAGAGCAGTATTCGGTTTGTTGGAATGGACTCTGCTTCTTCTTCACAGCATACAGAGGAACAATTAATGACCATTGATGAACTCCGTATTCCAGGGACTCACAATGTCTATAATTCAATGGCTGCAGCCTTGGCTGCGCGTGCCTTTGAAGTGCGCAATGAGAATATCCGTGATAGCCTGATGAGTTTTCGTGGCGTGGAACACCGCTTGGAGTATGTTCGATTGCTCAACAACATCGAATTTATCAACGATTCCAAAGCAACGAATATCAACTCAACGTGGTATGCACTTTCCAGTTTTAAGAAGCCCCTTGTGTGGATTGCTGGTGGGCGCGGCGACAACAACGATTACGCCCAACTCGACGACCTTGTCCGCAAGAATGTACGCGCTGTTGTGGCGATTGGCGAAGAAAAAGATGCAATTTTCAATCACTTCAGCGTGATAACGCGCTGCATCAAAGCGGGCGATATGCAGGATGCTGTGCGCATTGCCGCAGAACAGGCTTCCAGCGATGATGTGGTGCTGTTTTCACCCGCTTGCAAGTCCTTCGATATGTTTGCCAATTACGAGCATCGCGGCGATGTTTTCAAGGAAACGGTGCAGAATTTGTGATGATTACGTGATATTTTTATGCAGGGATTTGAATGGGATGCAGAGAAAGCCGCACTAAACCTCAAGAAACATGGTGTTTCCTTTGAAGAAGCAGAAAGTGTTTTTATGGATAGTTTTGGCTTGGAAGAGCTTGACGAGGAGCATTCCCAAGCAGAAGTTCGTTTGGTATTGATTGGCTTGTCGTCATCGTTGCGTGTGTTGGTGACAGTGTACACGGAACGTGGCTCTAAAATTCGTTTAATTTCATCACGGAAAGCAAATGCAAAAGAACGCAAAGCATACCAAGCCTACCGCCAGTCAAGCGGTGGATGATGATTTGCACGTACCAGAATTTGATTTTTCTCGTGCAAAGCCGAATAGGTTTGCTAAACGGTGCGCAAAGGGTACAACGCGAACAATCATTAGTGCGACAGGCGAAAAAAAAGTGTACGTCTCGCTTGATGCCGATGTGGCAAAGAAATTTCGCTCGTCAAAATCGGTGAATGAGACTCTTCGTTCTTTTCTGTAGTCTTGTTTTTGCAGTACGCCGCTCATAAAAATTTAGGGTAAAAAAATTGGGGGAAGCCAGCATTTGTGAGGGCTTCCCTTGCTTTTTTTGAAAAATGAATATCGTTGTATAAATGCTTATGTAATTGTTTATGTAAGTGCTTATGTAATATACATTGACACACAAACACAAGAAACCATGCGCTTTTCAAGAATAATCTTCACAATATTTGCATTGGAAATATTCGCAGGATTCAGCCTCGAATCGTGCAACAAAGCCGAAGCTGGAAAGCCAGAAGCCTCAGCACGGAAGCGTGTTCCCGATGTACTTGTGCGCACAACAAACGGCGACACGGTTCGTCTTTCTCATTACTACAAGCAAGCTCCGATGCTGCTTTCCGTCTATCTCGGCGTGGGCTGCCCGATGTGCGTGATGAGCATGAAGCAACTTTCTCAGCACGCGCTCCGTATAAAGACCTACGGTTGGAATGTCGTCGCCCTCAGCAACGACGCGCCAGAAGATAACCGCACCGCGCTCGAAAAACCGAACTTTGATAGCTCATTTGTGCAGGCAGGGGAAAATTTTGCCATTGAACTTTTGTCAGATTCTGACCATGTTGCAATGGAAACACTCGGCTGTTATCGGCGAAAATTGGACACCGAGCGGCATGGAATGTTTCTCATCGACAAGCAAGGTTTTGTGCGCTTTGAAGCCATTGACCGCCGCCCATATGAGCAGTGGCAAATTTTGATTGACAGCATGAAAGTCTTGAATCAAGAAGCGAGAGCAAACGCACAAAATCAAGGTACTCGCTAAAAAATCATCGAATAAATATCTCTCCATATTTCATTTACTAAAGGTTTCACTCATGCGTTCCTCATTGTTTTCTCGGATACCCGCATTGATACTGAGTTTCTCGCTCGGTTCTGCAATTATTAGCTCCTGTGGAATGGACACCAATGGTCAGCAAAATCCCGTTGAAGCTGGCTCGGACTTTGCCATTCTGCAAGAAAAAATTCTTACGCCAAACTGCGCCACAAGCGGCTGCCACGACTCGCGCAATGCTGTTGGCGGTTTGGATTTATCGCCCGCCGTTGCATACAACAATTTGGTCGGCGTTGCGGCAACAAATGAAAACGCCAAAGCTGATAAACTCTTGCGCGTGAAAGCAGGCGACCCGTACAAGAGCTTTTTGTACGTTAAGCTCGATAGCGCGAATCTGCACAAGTCCGATGGCTACGGAAGCGTGATGCCGCTTGGTTCACGCGCACTTCCAGCAGGACAGTTGCAATTTATTACGTTGTGGATTGCTGGTGGCGCGTCAAAATCTGGCTCAACGCTTGACCGTGCGCTCCTCAACGACCCACGCCCGCAAAATGAAACCATCGCACTGGCGCCACCCAGCAATGGTGTGCAGTTCCGCGTACCAAGTTTTGGTATTCCGCCACAATTTGAGCGTGAAATTTTTTATGCGCAAAAGAACCCACAAGATTTGCTCGTCACAAAATTTGAACTCATTCAGCGCGACCGCAGCCACCACTTTATTTTGTACGCCTTCGACCCAAAACGCACCTCAAGTATGCCGCAAGTAGGCGTTTTCCGCGACTTGTATAATGCTAAAGGGGAATTTAGCAATCAAACACTCTCCAGTATGTCGGGACGCACGTTTGTGATTGGTTCGCAGTTGAAGCAGGAAACAATCGAATTTCCCGAAGGAATGGCAATGAAAATCCCCTCAACATGGCTTCTGGACTTGAATTCGCACTACACCAACGGCACACGCGAAACCACACAAGGCGAAGTATTGCTGAATCTGCATTCCACCACGCCCGACAAAGTAAAAACGCTCGTCAAGCCGCTTGAATTGGGCTTTTACAACCTTTCCTTACTGCCGAAAAGAGAAACCGTCGTGGAGACAACCTTTTTGGTCGGCGGGGCAAGCCAGCGCGGGCGCGACCGCTTTGATGCAGGTGATACGGTTATCAATCTCATTGGCGTAACCTCGCACACACACCGCATGGGACGGCGGTTTGTGGTGCAAATTGTGGGCGGTGCGCGTAATGGCGAAACGATTTACACCTGTACAAATTGGCTCAATCCGCCGCTTGTTCACTTCAAAACGCCGATTGTTCTGCGTCGTGGAGAGGGCTTGAAATCTATTGCCACGTACTTCAACGATACCGACGAACCCGTTTCGTTCGGCTTCCGCTCGACCGATGAAATGAACTTCATTTTTGGGTATTACTACTAAGAAAGGATGAAGTCTGAGGGCTGAAGGAAGAAGCTGAAAATGATGTGCAAAAAATGATGTGCAAAGAGCGCAGACACTCACGTCGCCACAAGCTGGCAATCGTAAGTATCTGCGCTCTTTTTGTAAATAGTTCGTGTGATTTCAAAATACAAGGCAAACTCAAAAAATCCTGAGAATCCTGTCAATCCTGAAATCCGTGACCGTCGAACGAAGCATTTCCGATGATGAGCTTAATTGATATACGTTTGATACGCAATAATCGCAAGTACAATCAACACCAGCCAAATAGCCACTTTGACGAGTTTTTTCAAAATTGCAAAGCCCAAGCCAACCGCAACAACCGCCAAAACGACCTGTAAAAACAAGGGCAAACGCGAAATGCTGTCAATAAGTTCATTGGAAAGCAGTAACGCAAAAGGAGCTGAAAAGAGAGTATTCATGCGGGTTTGAAGAAAAAATGAAAGAAAAAATTATTGATAAGCAATGTTTGATGACGACCATTTTTTGGGAACGGCAAAATGCAACAAATCACGGAAAAAGCGGAGAAAAATTCAATGCAAGCGCACATTTCTGAAGACAGTATTTCTGAGAAAGATATTTGCCAATTTTTTGGAGTGCAGTCGCTCACGGAGGTAGATTTTATCAAGCATCCAGAGCATTCGCCCGCAGAAAATATGCTGTTCGATATTGCTCGCGCCGAAGCCCTTCTTGAGCGAAAAGCCGCACCAATGCTGCGTTTGTACTCGTGGAAGCCGTTTGCCGTGTCGTTAGGGGCGCACCAGCGCGAGCGCGACATTGATACGCAGCGTTGCCACGAGCGAGGGCTTGAGATTGTACGCCGTCCCACAGGCGGTCGGGCTGTGCTTCATGCGGAAGAACTCACCTATTCACTCGCTGTGCCGCTTCAGACCGAAGGCGCGCCGCAGCGCACGATTCACGAGATTTACCGCGATGTTCACATTATTTTGCTAAACGCCTTGCAGCGTCTAGGGTTTCGGGGGATTTTCTTTCAAAAATCACAAACCGATTTTCGTGCATTGTATCGCTCAAGCCACGTATCTATGCCGTGTTTCGCTAGTTCGGCTCGATATGAATTGATGCACGAAGGGCGGAAAGTTGTCGGTAGTGCGCAAAAATTGTACAGCAAGGATGGGCAAAATGTGGTCTTGCAGCACGGTTCAATACTGCTCGGCAGAGCGCATGAATGCTTGGCTGATGTTCTTAATCTCAGCGATGATACTGAGCGTGAAGAAGTGCGGCGCGTGATTCGCTCGCAGTCCGTGAGTTTACAAGAAGTGTGGGAGGAGGAGGGAAATACGCCGCAAGAAATATCGTGGGAATGCTGTGCTGATGCGGTCTTTGAGGCGTTTGGAAATGTAGCTAAAGTGAAAGTTGAGTGAAAGGAAATGCCGCATTTTTTGTAGTTTTGTTGGCGTTAGAATTTCTAGCTGCATGGCAAAAACTCTTCAATAGTGGCACAGACATTCCTGTCTGTGTTTGCCGCCTGAATCCAGCACCAATACTCACAGGCAAGAATGCCTGTGCCACTGAAAGCAGATTTTGCTTGGTGTTCAAAGTTTTTTCGTGTATCCAAATTTTCCACCTTGTTCCATCTTGAATTTACCAGCTTCATGCCAAAACTTTCGGTCATTATTCCGTGTTATTTCAACGAAGAAAATATCCCCGTAACCGCACAAACACTCATTCAGAACGAAGCACATTTTGAGAGCGATGTGGAATTTGAGTACGTGTTGGTGGACGACGGCTCGAAGGATAAAACCTTTCAAGCGATTCTCGCTTTCCGAGCGCAATATCCGCACAAGGTAAAAGCTCTGAAACTGGCAGCAAATGTGGGTTCGCACAGTGCCATTCTCGCGGGACTGCACCATGCAACAGGCGATGTTTGTGTGATTCTCGCTGCCGACCTACAAGACCCACCAGAACTTATTCCCGAAATGATGACGCACTGGAAGCAAGGCGTAAAGCTCGTTCTGGCGAATCGCACCGACCGCGAAGAATCCTTTGGACAGCGTTTTTTTGCAACGACGTTTCACAAACTTATCAAACGCCTCGCGCTGAAAAATGTTCCCGATGGCGGATTCGACCTCGCTTTGTTTGATGCGGCGTTGAAAGATGAAATTGTGCGGATGTCGGAGAAAAACACGCACATCTTGTATTTACTGGTTTGGCTGGGCTATGAATACGTGAATATCCCTTACACGCGGCGCAAACGCGATATCGGCGTGTCGCGCTGGACGCTGGCAAAGAAGGTAAAACTCCTCGTGGATTCGTTTATTGCGTTCTCGTTTTTCCCAATTCGCGCTATCTCGGTGATAGGATTGGTGCTGGGTTTGGGGGCGTTTGGCTATGGCGGGTTTGTGCTTTTGGCGCGGTTTTTTGGTTGGATTCCCTACGTGCAGGGCTGGTCGTCGCTGATGGTCGTATTCATGCTGGTTTCAGCGTTTCAAATGATTGCGCTTGGCATTATTGGCGAATACGTCTGGCGTGCGCTGGATGCGTCGCGTGCGCGACCGAATTTTATTATCGAAACAATTTTAGACAATACCTCAGAGCAGCAGAAATGATGAGGGCTTTACGCCTTTCATCCCTCATATTTCAGCCCTCATCCTTCCTTCAGATGTTCGAGCATTTGCTTCAAAATAGTTTGTGCGGCAACAACACGATTCTGTGCTTGGTGCAACACCAGTGATGATGCGCTGTCCAGCACTTCGTCGGCAACTTCAACATTGCGACGCGTCGGAAGACAGTGCATAAATTTTCCATTGTTGGTGAGGCGCATTTTGTCGCCCGTGATAGTCCATGAGCGGTCTGTGGCTGGCAGGAGCATTGTTCCGTAAGCCTCATCATTGAAAGCAGACCAGTTTTTTGCATAGACAAAATCGGCATCCGCGAGAGCTTCGTCTTGATTGTGCAGTATTTGTGCGCCTTTGGTGAATTGCTTGTCCAGTTCATAGCCTTCGGGATGTGTGATGACCAAATCAACATCGGCGCGGCGCATCCATTCGGCAAAAGAGTTGGGAACGGCTTGGGGCAAGGCTTTCGGGTGTGGTGCCCACGACAACACCACTTTCGGGCGGCGCGTCATTTTCTCGCGGCGGCGTATTTCCTCAATCGTCATCAAATCGGCAAACGACTGAAGCGGGTGGCGCGTGGCAGATTCCAAGCTGAGAAGCGGCTTCTGGGCGTAGCGGCGGAATTGTTCGAGTGTGTGTTCGCTTGTGTCGGCAGCTTTGTCAGTGAGCGAGGCAAATGCTCGCACGGCAACAATATCGCAATATGCCGCAATCACCGCCGCGCCTTCTTTGATGTGTTCTACGGTGTCGCCATCCATCACTGCGCCGTCCTGCAATTCCAATTTCCATGTTTCCGTTCCAACATTCACAACAAGCGTATTCATGCCGAGATTGAGCGCGGCTTTCTGCGTAGAAAGGCGTGTTCGCAAGCTGGAATTAAAAAACACTAAACCAAGTGTACGATTGCGCCCAAGTTCGTTCCACTGCAAAGGCTGTGCTTTCACTTCCAATGCGGCTTCCAGCAATGCTGGCAGGTCGGGAACGGCGTGAACAGAGGTAAAGGAATTCATGGTGTTGGGAAATTGGAAAAAGAGTGCGTAATTGAGCCTGTCCATCTCTGTATTCGATACAGCTTTAAGCAGGGTCTATTTCGTGTAATAAAACAGCATTTTTCTGGGTTTGAGTACCTTTAATTTTAACTTGTTCGCTCCAGTATTTCTTGACAATATCACCCAAGCCAGTGGGGACGTTAACGGAATAATTGATATTGTCCTCCGACTTTAAGCGGATATTATTCTCATCTTGATTTGCCGCAAATAATCTTCCCGTTATCGTAACAAAGTCATCATCAAGAGAGGTGATTGCTTCTTTTGTCGTTGTGCTTATTGGTAATGAAGTAATCTCTTCCCTTGTTCTTGTGAACTGGATGTTTTTTTGATGACCATTTCTGATAACAGATAATCCCACAAGATTAACATCTTTTCCATCGGGCGCAAGGTCTCGTGATAAACCTATAAAATTCATAAAATACGTTTCATCAGGAATCTTTTCTTTTAATGCCTTGAAATCTGCTCTATTGACTAAACCGATATTTTCTACAATATCATTTATAATTTCAGTTGTAGGGCTAAATCCTTCTATTTCAAACTGGTCTTGTAAACCTAAACGAATAGTAAATGCCATGCTTGCAGCTCTTGGAACCGAAATATAAGGCTGAAAATGAGCTTTAATAGCGTTTTCTATTCTTCCACTTGTTCTAAATGGTTTTCCAAGTTTGCGTTCAGCCGTTCTCAATGCTATATCTTCAAATGTCGATATTTTTTGGAAAACTAAGTCGGATTTTACGACTCCATATCCAACACCAGGTCCAGCAACAACGAGTTGTAATTCTGTTGATTCTAGGGCAATTCCCTGTAACGATAAATGCCGTTGAAAATGAACGTCTTCCAATAAATTTCGTAATTCTTCTGCAATTTCTGTTGGTGGTTCTCCCGATAACGCAAGACAAATCATTTTTTCAGCTTGAACTACTTCAGAACAATTTAAAGCAAGTGAAGCTGCGCTTTTCAGGAGAACCGAAACAGAAGGCTCACCAATATTTTTTTTGTAGGCAGTAAGAGCAGCTTCTTTTTCTAGCTCAAATGCTTTCAAAAAATAGCCTTGTGCTTCATCAAAATTCCCTTGGAATTTCTTGATAAAGGCAATATCAGCGTATTCGATTGCTTCTGTATGTAGTTTCTGGATGTTCATTTTTTCTCACCAAATTTTGCAGTTGGGCGACCAAATTCTACAACGCCAATATACGCAGGTAATCTCAAATTATCAGAAAGATTTGTTTGTTGTAACTTGATATTGTATCGTCGATTAAGCTCTGTTTTGTTACCCTGAAAAATCCCTGAAATCTCTAAACGCGCTTTTTTCTGAAACAAAATATCATCTTTATCTCCAAGCCAATAATCGAAACCAGTTTTCCGTACCGATTTTTCAATGATTGTATATTTGGTCAGCTTGAGAGCAAGCAAGACCGCGAGACACACAGCACCATACTCAGTCGCATCAATCTGGTCTTTCCAAGCTCTATCAAGTTCCTCGCTATAAATATCTGTCCACACTAACGTGTAGTTTTTTGCTGCATCGCCCGATACAGGAAACGTTGTACCAGCACCATTATGATTTTGGTGAGCTAAACAAACAACACATCCTTCATGCAAAAACGCGCCTGCAACAGGAGTAATACCCGGTAAACCATTCTTGATGTCATTGATATTGAGTATCATTCTTCAGATTTCACCCTTTTCTCAATTATCCCTCGTGACTTCATCGGTAATTGGCAATTCGATTTGCACAGTCGTTTTGTTGTCGTTGCTGCGAATGGTAAGGTGTCCGTCGTGAAGTTCGAGGAGTTTTTGCGTGATGCTCAGACCCAAGCCAGAGCCTTGTTGTTCGTAGATTTGGCGGTCGAATTGCGTGTATGCGCCGATGGCAGCGATTTGTTCTGTCGTCATTGGGCGACCGTTATTGGTAATGCGCAGGCGGTACATTTTGGCATCATGTTCTGATTCAAGATAAATTTTCGATTCGGGGCGCGAGTATTTAAGGGCATTATCAACGATTTCTTCAATAATTTTGGTAAAATACATCGTGCTAATGGCAATCGGAACATCAGGACTCAGTTCAAAAATTATATCTTCTTGTCGTTGCTCGTGATATGCTTTTGATATTGCTACGTCATTGACAATGCTTTCTGGCGACGTAACAATGTCGTAGTGCGATACTCGCAGACGCGAGGACTCGCTTTGTAAGGACATGAGTTTTGCGTACAACAAAAAGTTTTGCACTAGGTGATGGATGCGCCGTGCGGAAGAATTTAACTGTTGCAGCATTTCCATAATTTCATCGCGTTCCAAGCCATCGTAGCTGGAGAGGAGTAGTTCAGAAAAGCCTAAAATGCCGCTCAGGGGCGTGAGAAACTCATGTGGCAAGGCAAGGCTAATATTTTCACGGAGTTGGTGCAATTTTTTATCGGCGACATCTTTCAGATTTTTTTGCTTGCGAAGCCGCGTATCTACTGCTTGGAGAAGCTCTGCAACACGAAAGGGTTTGGTGATGTAATCGTCAGCACCAAGATTCATCCCGATACGCAAATCCGACGTGTCGGCGCGGGCAGTAAGAAAAATAAACGGAATTGTGGATGTTGCTGCTTGAGATTTGATGCGGGTCAGAACGCCGTGTCCGTCTAATTCTGGCATCATTACGTCGCAGAGAATGAGGTCGGGCAAATGTTCTTCCGCCAAACGCGCACCAATAGCTCCATTGGGCGCACTTATCACGTTGTAATCGTTGGTTTCGAGTATCTCAACGATATTTTCACGAACAAATTGCTCATCTTCAATAATTAGAACTTTTTTCATAACAGTACGCAGCAAATGTGTGGAGAGGTATCAGCTTTGTGGCGTGTTGTGTGGTCATTCGTGAGGTTTATCTCTGCTCCTGCACGTGTTTTAGCATAATCTCAGCAAGATACACAATTCAAATGTTCTATGCACATTTTTCCAACAATCTTTTCGCGGGAATTTCTTCATTTTCTGTCTGCCAAAGTTTTCGTAACTTTCAAGATTGTGAAATTTTTTTAGTTACAAAAGTAACAACATCATAGCTATACAAATCATACCATAAAATCAGACTTTACAATTCACATCATTTTCTCAAACATCACGTGTACTTCATGGAAGGAGCATTCATCGTGAACAATTACATTTTGAAAAGTGCCGCCGTAGCAATCTTCAGCGCAGCACTGTATTCTTGCGGTGGTGGTACTGCTTCGCAGCTTTCAACAGCACGCCAAGCAATGAGCAAAGCCGAGCAAACAAAAGCAACACTCGCGTTCCAAAAAGACAAAGAAAAAGTTGCTAAAGCACAAGGCGATATTGATAATCTGTACAAAACAGCCTACGCAACCTTGCAAAACGAGGTTATGCTGGGTTCTTCGAGCGCGAATATCGCCGAAGCATGGTATTTGCTGGGCAAAGCAAGCAAAGAAGTAGGAAATATGGACAGCATGGCTGTTGCCTTCAAGCAAGCAGATAAGCTCTTTCCCGCCGATGACAAACTCGGCAAGCAAGCTCGCTCAGAAATGACAGGCTATATGTTCGAGGGCTGGGCAAATGGCTTCAATAAAGGCGTTGAGGCGTATAATGCTGCCGTTGGCACAGAAGACGAAAAGGCTCGCAAGCCTAAATTTGAAGAGGCTGTCCGCCTTCTCAGCAATGCAGCGGCAATGAAGCCCGAAAATACGGACATTTACCCCATTATCGGTGCAGCACAACAAGGCGCGGGCGACACATTGGGTGGCGTGGCAACGTATGAAAAATATATTGGTTTCGCGCAACCCGGCATTGATGCTCTGTCGCAACGCAGCGCAATACTGAACATGACCCGCGAAGAAGCATTGGAAAAGCTCGGCAAACCTGCTTCGAGCAAAGGTCTCGCGCCGCAGCCAGGCGATTCGCTGATTTTGGATAAATATAGCTTCGATGGCAAAGATTTGTGGGTGTTCTATCCGCGCAACAAAGAAGGAAAATTCACGCTCGACGGCTTCAAATCGAATATCCCAGCTTCGTGGGCACCTTTTGAGCAAGAGCGGTTTGTTTCCTACGACAACCGCATGAATATGTATGTTGCGTATCCGTACTACACGCAGAAAAACTACGACAAAGCATTGCAGTTCATTGACAACGGTTTGAAGTTGAAGCCCGCCGACGAAGAATTGGCGAATTTCCAATCGCAAATTTACACCGAGAGCGGTCGCTTGGAGCAAGCAATGGCGAAGCTCAAAGACCTTGTTGCGAAATATCCCGACAATAAAAATTATCTGGCGCAGTACGGTACAATGCTCTCCAATGCCAATAAATTTGATGAAGCTATTGGCATTTTTGAGAAAACCTTGCAACTCGACCCGAAGTTTGAAAACGCGATTGGCAACCTCGCTGGCGTGTACAAAAACAAAGCCGCAACCATTCAAAAAACAGAGCAAGATGCCTTTGACAAAGCTGAAGCTGCTCGTAAAAAAGACAAAAAAGTTCCTGAATATAAAATAGATAACACCAAGTATTTTCCCTTCTTGAAAAAGTCGGCAGAATACTACGAGCAGTACCGCAAACTTCCAGGGAAAGACCGCGATGTCGGTGTCTTGGAGCAGCTTTTGAACATTTACGACGTTGTTGAGGATAAAGAAAATTATCGTAGAGCAGCAGGTGAATTTGTTGCGTTGGAATACGCAAACGATAAAAACCCGCGCTTCTACGAGGCATTGTCGCGTATTTACGGCAAGCAAAAAAATAGCGCGAAAGTAAAAGAATCGCTCGACAAAGCAGACGCATTGCGCAAAGCAGGCGCGAAGTAATTATACCGTTTCGATTGTAAAATGAATAGTTTCAATTCTCCGAAACAAGGCAGCATGCTGCCTTGCTCAAATCAAAGTATTCAAAATACAGTCAAAAATATCGAAAAGTAAAGGAATTGAGATGTAGTCCACCTTTGAGGTGGACTACATCTGAAGCAACAAGCCTTTTTCAGTATAGAGCGGCATTTTTCGTGCAAGGCAGTATTTGTGGGAGTTTCAAGCTATTTGAAGCTCCCATTTTTGTTTTAAAGACGTTGGGTAATTTTCTTTGCAAACGCAGGTGCAATCAGCCTTCTGCGGCTTTGCGCAAACGATTCATAAGTGCGACATTCTGCCGCAAAACGTCATCGTAAATGACAATAACGGCTTCGAGGCGTTCATCATCGGCGGCACGAAGTTCTGCATAGAGGTTTTGCTCGGAGAGCGCGTAAATAGTCGTGTTCAAGGTACTTTTGCCCAGCAAGGATTTCGCGCTCCCGGTAAAGATTTTTGCCCGTGAAAACCGCACAAAAACTGCTTCCGCTTCTTCGAGCGAATCCACAATCAACACCTGCGCATTTGGCGCGTAGTGGCGATACTTCATGCCTGGCGAAAGCGGTGGTTGCTTGTCTTTCCCATTTGTGCTGTTTTCCTCAAAGCGCACTCCAAATTGTTCGGCAACGGTATTCAATTTGTCCAACGTAATGCTGCCCGGACGCAAGATATGAGGCGGGTTAGCAAGGATATTGATAACAGTTGATTCTATTCCAAGCGCACACGTGCCGCCGTCCAACACAGCATCTATGCGCCCTTCAAGGTCGTGCATGACGTGGGCAGCCGTCGTTGGGCTGGGATAGCCAGAGCGATTCGCCGACGGCGCGACAAGCGGCTCTCCCGTTTTGCGAATAAGTTCCAGCGCGACAGGATGCTTTGGAAAACGCACAGCGACGGTGTGTAAGCCAGCAGTAACAATATCTGGCACAACGTTTTTTTTTGGTAAAATGAAGGTGAGCGGACCTGGACAGAATCGCTCAAAAAGCACGTCGAAAAATTCTTGGTGAAAAGGAGAAAAATTTTGCGGCGAAAGGTCTGTAATGCTGACCAAATCTTGCTTCTCAGCACAATGCACAATAAGCGGATTATCGCTCGGACGACCCTTTGCACGAAAAATATTCTGCACCGCTTCCTCGTGAAAAACTCCTGCTCCTAAGCCATAAACGGTTTCCGTTGGAAAAGCAACATTTCCGCCTGAAGCAACTATCTGTGCGGCTTTGGTGATGTTTTTGTGCGATGCTTCGAGAAGCAAGGTTTGGTAGTCGTGCGTAAGAGTATTCACGATATTCTTAAATGTCAAGTAGTGGTCTGAGGCTTCTTGCCTGTGAGTATTGGTGATAGATTCAGGTGAAAAGCACAGACAGGAATGTCTGTGCCACTGAAGCCTGAATTCTGCTCAGTGTTCGGAGATTTTGCTGGATAGAACGGCTCTCATGCCTACACGCCACGCGCGTCGGGATGCCAAATAAATTTGTGCATTTGGAGCTGAAAGCGCACAGGGAGGCGGTCGGCGAGAATCCATTCCACCATCTGTTGAAATTCGATTGCACCAAACACAGGCGAGAACAGCACACTTGCGCATTTCGCGTCCAAAGACCGCTCCAATACGAGATTCTTCGACCATTCGTAATCTTCCCGCGAGCCAATGACAAATTTCACTTCGTCGTGCGGGCGCAGAATATCAAGGTTGGTGTAATTATTCATCGGCATCATTTTCGAGCTAGGCGTTTTCATGTCGATAATGCGAATCACGCGCTCGTCGCAGGGCGATGTATCCACGTGTCCGCCCGTTTCTACGGCGACGGTAAAACCTTCATCGGCGAAATAGCGCATGAGCGGAAAAACATTGGGTTGTTCCAAAGGTTCGCCGCCCGTAAATTCCACAAAGCCGCATCCATACTCGCGTACACGGCGGTTGATGTCTTCGCCCGTAACGTCCAGTCCGCCTGTGCGCCTGTCAATCGAATATTTGGTGTCGCAGTAGGAGCAGCGCAGTTTGCAGCCGTGCAGGCGCACAAACACGCATGGTAAGCCCGCCCGCGTTCCTTCGCCTTGCACGGAATAGAAAATTTCGTTGAGCAAAAAAGGTAAAGAAAGCGGATTGGCGTCTTGAAGAGCGCGTATCTGCTCGGTTCTGAGCGGTGGAATCATGGTGGTTTGATAACGGTGTATTTGCAAAAAAAGAAATGAACATGAGTATTTCTCAGCATTTCAGGCTTGTGCAACATTGTTTCGGAAAAATGTTGTAGATTCTCGTGCTGTGGCGAAACAAAATTACCAAAAAATCAGTATTTTCGCGTCCATGAATACACAAGAAATCATACCGCCCGCAAACACCGACGCACATTCTGGCACAGAAGCCGCATCGGAACAGCATTTTCACTATCGTTTGGATTTTTATTGGCAAGCGGTAGCGGCGTACGCGATTGCGCTCATTGCCTACGCGCTCGTGAAAGGCACAATTATTGACGGTTCGCTCACGCTGACGCTACGCGACCCCGTGATGATTGTGCTTGCGGTTGTTGTTGTTGCCTCGTGTTTGGTGTCGCTGGCAGCGTGGTTTATGCGGCGTACCATCACGATTGGCACGGATTTTATTCGCCTTCAAACGCGCTTGCGTACACGCACCTTCTCGCGGGAGCAGATTGCGGGTATTGCGCTGGGTAAGAAAAAGCTCTTAAACGTGCGTGGCTCCTATCGTTTGGCAAAAATTCGCCTTGCGAATCGTCGCCGTTTATTGCGTATTCGTCCGTCCTTGTACGAGCAGGAGCAGGAACTTGTTCAAGCCTTGATTGCTTTCAAGCGTCGTCTGGGCTAAGGCTATTCGTCCGTCAAACAAGTTTTTAGCGTCTTGTGGCTTGAGACAAGAGTGGTCTGCGCTACCGATACATACTGGCTTTGGTGGTAGTGCAGATGCTTCTGTCTGCGCCTTTTCCGAAAATCCCACACTTCACATTTCACCAACTCCACCACCACCAATTACTGAGATTTATGGATTTGTCTTCAATCAAAAATATCGTTGTTGTCGGCGCAGGCACGATGGGTAATGGCATCGCGCACAATTTTGCGCAATACGGTTACGAAACAACAATGGTGGACACAAAGGCGGAATTCCTTGAACGCGCCATGAATACTATCACGGCGAATCTCGACCGCCAAGTAAAAAAAGGGGCAATCACCGCCGACGACAAAACAGCAACGCTTGCACGGCTGAAAACCTCAACAAACCTTGTTGAACAGTGCAAAACGGCAGATTTTATCGTCGAAGCAGCAACGGAAAATCAGCAACTCAAAAGCGTGATTTTCCACACGATGGACGACCACAGCCCAGAACACACCATCCTTGCAACGAATACCTCTTCAATTTCGATTACGGAAATCGCTGCCTTCACCAAGCGTCCGGGCAATGTGATTGGAATGCACTTTTTCAATCCCGTTCCCGTGATGAAGCTCTGCGAGATTATTTGCGGCATTGCGACAACGGAAGATACCTTTGCAGTGACGGAAGAATTGGCGACGAAAATCGGCAAAACGACCGTGTGTGTGCAGGATTATCCAGGCTTTATCTCGAATCGTATTTTGATGCCGATGATTAACGAAGCGATTTATTGCGTGATGGAAAATATCGCAACGATTGAGGATATTGATACCGTGATGAAATTGGGCATGAATCATCCAATGGGACCGCTCACGCTGGCTGATTTTATCGGCTTAGACACGTGCTTGGCAATTATGAACGTGCTGCACGAGGGCTTGGGCGACAGCAAATATCGTCCGTGTCCGCTTTTGAAGAAAATGGTTGCGGCAGGATACCTTGGAAAGAAGGTAGGACGAGGCTTCTACAAGTATTAATCTGAAAAAATTACTTCTCCGTGAGGCTCTCAATTCCTAATTGAGGGTCTCACTTCCCTCGTAAAACCTCGCTTTTGTGTGCTTCTCCTGATTTGTCAATTTCCCCAACTTCTTTTTCGCATTGCGCCATGAACAGTTCTTGCCCTGTAAAAGCCGCATCAATGCTTGCTTTTCTCGCTATTTCTCTAATGACACTTACCGCGTGTGCTGCGCTTCGCGCCTCAGCAAGCTACACGCAGGACACGCCGATAGTACGCGGTGTGCGGGTCTATGGCGGTGCAAATGAAAGTGCGCCACCGATAGTACTGCGGAGTAGCAATGAGAACACTTCTCCAAATGATGACCGAAACGCAAGTAATGGCGCGATGTTGGGGGCAAGTTATGTAACGGTGGAACTTGATGTGCAAGCGAATTTTATGCCTGCGTTTGTAGTGCGCTTTGTGCATTGCGACGCGCTTTGGCGCGAGGATTCGCAGAATATCATCATCAATACGCCGCTTTTGCGCACAACAAACGTCGAGGTGCGTCAAGCAAGTTTTGTCTCGAAATACTTCACCCACCGCGCTGTTTTTACCGCGCCGAACAACGAAGTGCAGTTACAATTTTCGGGAAATTGGAAAGCAAAAATTTACGAACAAAACGACCCAACAACGGTGCTTGCAGAGGCGCGATTCTTTGTTGTGGAGCAGGTTGGAGCGTGTGCGCTGGGGCTTATTTCCGACACCTATCGCCCCGCGATTGGCGGAACAAGCATGGCAGCTTATACGATGGAAGCAAGCATCCAAGCACCTTCGGAGTACGTTGATATAAATTTTCAAACCGTACAAATTTTTCGGAATAATCGTTGGCACGAACCCCGCATCATTACGCAAAACAACGACCTCACGCGCACGGAAATCCTCTACAACAAAGGCGCAGCAACGACGGTGCTAGGCTTTACCACCGCACAAAAGCGGTTTCGGATTGCGGGCATTCCTGCCGAAAATGAGTATCGTGTTGTGGATATTTCTAATCCCGCCTTCGCACCTGCTGGCTCTTCGGCAATTCGCCTTGCGCCGCTCGCCGATATTCGCCGCAATGGTGGTGTAAACTTCGTTCCCGCCAATGATGGTGCGCTCATTACGCGGAATGTTACCTCTGGCAACGATGAATACGTGTTTGTGGAATTCATTCTCGACCCCGAGCAAAATCCCTCCTCGAAAGAACTTTTTCTAGTTGGTTCGTTCAATAATTGGCGAGCGCAAGCCGCATGGAAACTAGAATACGATACAGCAACGCGCCTCTACCGCCTCAAACAATGGATTCGACGCGGACGGCATAATTACCTATACGCCACAGGGCGCACCAATCCTACAACAAAAGCGATTGACGACATAAGTTTTGAAGAATGCGAAGGAAATGTCCTGTCGGCAAATCATACGTTTTACGCGCTGTACTACTATCAAAACCCGAACAATGGTAGATATGATGCGCTCTATGGCGTATCTGCTGTTAATGCTTCGCGCAGAACGCGCTAATACTGCTTCGTCCCTTTGTACACGACAAATCTCTTGAAGAGCGTATAAAATCAGGCTTCAGTGGCACAGACATTCCTGTCTGTGTTTGTCGCCTGAATCCCGCACCAACACTCACAGACAAGAATGTCTGTGCCACTATTTGAAAGAGTTTTGTCGTGTACAGAGGCTTCGTCCTCATTCTTATTCAATCTTTTTCTCCTCCAAGCTATGCGTACACGTTTTTTGCTTCGTTGGCTACAAGCCGCGTGTTTTCTTGTTTTCTGCGCTTGTTTGTGGCAAAATCTCTTTGCACAGACAACATCTTCTACCCAAAAATCTGCCTCAAAGACCGCACCAATCCTGACGAAACAGGATTCCGCTATTATGCGAGCAACAAGTATGCGCATTACTCGTGCCGAAATTGGACGGCGTGTAATTATTGACGGTAGTTTCAGTCCAAATAGCTGCAATAACCCACAAGGCTCGCCAATACTTGCTTGCAAGATAGGGAACGCGCCAGAAGAATTTCTGCCGTTAGAGGAGCGTTTTGCGTACAAAAATCCACGTTTGGGGAGTAATAGCTGGTCGCATCATTTCCGCTTTGGCTATATTTCTGCCGAAGCCAAGCAAGTTGTGGCGCGAGTCTTGTGGCTGCGCGGCGCAGATACAATTACGTTGATGCGAGATACTGTGCCTCCTACGTTCTTGATATTGCGTCCAAATACTCGGTATCAAAACACTCTTTCTCAAGCCCAAGAACAACCGTACACAATCCTCCGCTCTAAGCCTGATGAATACAAGCCTTTGGAAGATTCCGTGCGTATGCGGTTTACGGTTGCTAACATTACGCCGCCATACTCTGTCTATGTTCCTTTGCAGGTAAAAACCTCTGCAAGTCTGGCAAATACAGGTGTTGATGCCATAGGCAAAAAGCGTGGTGATACTGAAATTATTTACGCAACAACGGGAAATATGGAGATTATCGGTACGTCGCCGTACATAGATTTTGCTTCATCGGGGCTGGCTGTCTATGCAGGAAATACGCTGGATACAAGCATTTCGTGGAAATGTTCGCCAAGTACAGTGCGTTTGATTGCACTTCGCCCAAACAAGGCAGGATATAGCTTTGATGCAGAGTTTGAAGCATCAGGAATATCATTGCCGCATCTCGACCGTGAATTATATTCCTTGAAAGGCGCATTGGTATTGAAGTTTGGGCTAAAAGTGCGCAATCCCTACAATGGCATGGTGGATTCTGTGCCAATCGAAAAGAAGTATGCGCAGATTTCATCGGCGTTTGTGCATGAATCTCCTTCGCAATCTGATGAGGAAATCGGTCGTGAAGATACGCAAACATGGCTTCAGAAGTATCTTCGAGCAATAAAATTACCTGAAAAATTTGCACCGCTTTTGAGTGCGAAAAATCTGACAGCGCATATTCTCAAGCCAGAAAGAGGCTGGGGAAGCAAAGTAAGTCAGCGTTTGAACGAAGAGTATAAGCCTTTTGCAAGATCATTATTCGGTTCTGAAGATGCATACAAAAGCGAATGTGATATTTGGTCGAAACTAGAGTGGAACGCTCGCTTAGGGCTTCCGAAGCCAGCTCGAATGATTGCTGAAAGTTCTTCGCCAGAAATTTGCGAAAAAATGTGGCAGAGGTACGCCAGTTTCTCTGCGCCGCGAATGACGCACTTTGTGGTGTTTCTGGATGAAAATAACTCCCGCAATGCGACTTCTGGAAAAGTATTACTTCTTGTGCCGCTTGGTATCACGCCAGGTTGGGGCAATGAACTGAAGCAAGCCAGCGACCGCGACCTGATACAATGCGCCCTCAGCAGTAATAATGCGTTTCTTTCTCAAGCAATGACGTACGCCGAATTGCAAAAAATTCTGCCGAAAACGAACAAGCGTGATGAATTTGGTAACGAGGTGTACCGCGAAACCATAACAGAGCCAAACCTCGCTCTGCATCTTGATTCGGTGATATACAAGGAGCGATATAGCGCGTCGATTTCTTCTTGGCGGACAGCTTCTGTCGATTACCGAGCGTTTTTGCAATGGTGCGATAGCACTCGAACAAGCGGAAGTGCGCCCTTTAGCGTAATGGAGACCGATACAGCAGCAATGGTGCGCCTTCGAGAGGCATATTCGTCATACTATGTGTCGGCGCAGCCGGATAAATCAGAAGCACTCTGTTCTAACACGCAAGAAATAAAGCGGTTTGCAGCCGCAGGTAAGGAAATTCCCATTTATCTGACTGAAGAAGATGATGCGGAATGGGAGTGTCGTTCTGTGGCTTGGCAGTATGAAAGGCAATATAAATCAAGTAATATCGCCAAAGTCCTCGTCGTTTTTGCTGCATCAGGTGAGCGCAAAGGTTTACCGCTCTTCGCGCTCACGGTTGCCACGACGCGGCAAGACTCCAGCAAACTCGCGCTTCCTTTGTTCCAGCAAGTACGGAAGCCATATCTGGACAGAATGCTCAGTGTGCAAGATTTACAAGACTTACCCTGTGAGCAGTTTGACGGCGAATGCCCTGTACGCGGCTCTATGACTACGGAGTACCGCACCTTGTACGATTACTGCACAATGAAAACGAGGCAAGGAGTTTTTCGCAACCGTGCTTCGGAGTTGATTTCAAGCCGTCGCTAGGGAATTATCTTGAACTGTATATTGAAAGCACAATGATTCTGTTGCCTTGAATGCCTCATCAAAACTAGCTTTTGAAGATGTTCTCATTGCTTGATATAAAGAAAATTTTTGTCGTGAACTCTCTGAAAACAAGTCATAGTCAGCGATGCAAAGATTCAGGTTCGTAGAGAACGTGTGCAATTCGTAAAAGTATATTGCTTAAACACAAGCATTTACCGTGCGTGTAGAGGTGTTGTTCTGAGTATTTTCTTGTACAAAGTCTTTGCGATATTCCTTGAAAGCTAGTATTGAAGAGGCTTGTAGAGCATTTAGTGATATATTTTCAGACAAAAGTAAAGTCATGGGATAAAAACGGGACAAAAAACGGGTCAATTTTGGGAGCAAGGAGAGTCAAAAATCAAAAAGTTCTAAAAAAAGCACCTCAAAAGCGGGTACAAAAAGCACAAAAAAACGGACAAAAGCATAAAAAAGTAAAAATTTTTGAACAGGTCAAGCAACAAGAACTGGAGCGGCGTTGAGGGTGTTTCCGCGAACCGATTCTAAAACTTTTTTGCAAGATTTGTAAAAAAGATTTGCATTTCTTGGAGCAAACCCCTAATTTAGCAGTCCGTTTACTTCACGACGGCACACGTTCTTCGACAACGCCTTGCGGCACGGAATCAAAAACTATCTTTTGGATAGTATCGTTTTTCGGGTGTTTTTAATAAGCACCATGCAGCAAGAAAACAGCAATCATACTTTCCGCAACAGATAGCCAAGTTGTGCAAACGGGAAGGATGAGGTAGGAGGACAAGAGGGAACATGAAGCGTTCTTTGAAAGCAGAAAGCACAAAAAAGAATCAACAAAAAGGTTGATGGTTATACAGTACATAACGTACAGGTAAAGCCCACAACTCA